>CAYVRW010000036.1:0-21352 GCA_964453575.1 uncultured Coxiellaceae bacterium
GATTGATAGCTTTCTTCTTCATCTAATCCTTGTTCGCGGAAAAAATGAAAAACATCAAGAAAATTCGCGCCTTCTTCAGCCATATTAACGCCAATAATTCGATTCATAAGACGTTTGAGCCGCTTGGGATAGGCTGCAAAAGTAAACACTTCCGTGATAATGCCTAGCCCTTCTTGAGTGATGGTCGATGAAGGCGGTCCTTTGCTTAAAAAAGTGCAAGTGGGTTGCGCAAGACCATTAAGTGTAGATCCTAGATGTACCCAGCCTTCATGCACTTCGAATGTTTTGATTTCGCGCTCACTAAACTGCATATTGTCGCGAATTTTAATACGCTCCGCACCTGCTGCCGCATCAGCCACGATACCGTCACTTAATTCAACGCGTATATTATGATTTTTGTCTGTGAAATAATTACTAAGTCGTTCACCAAGTATTTGCACCGTTTCTTCGCTAGTATACACTTTGCTGTCGGCGTCAGTGATCACTTGATCTTTAATATTCATAAGTGTTTGGTTAACTAAAGCAGCTAAATCTTTTAACGTGGGTGCACCTACATGAAAAGCATCTTCGGAACTGCCATATAACTCTTGAGAAATTTCTGTAAATTTTTCTGTGCCGCGCCATAGCAACAATTCGACGACGCGAGTGTACTCATGACACATGCGTGACATAATGCTGCCTACGCCGCTGAATTGGCCTAGGGTACGACGAATGCTGCGTTCAATTTCATGAAACTCTTGCATTTTTTTGAAGGGGTCAAATTGCAGCGGGTTTTTTCGTTGGTAGTATTCTGCATCAATTTCAGGAAGTTTTTTACATTTGGATTTAAAAAACTTGCTTTGTATATGGCTGTCCCATTTAATGCTATCAAGTATGCGTATAGGTTTTTGGGCTGCCACGATTCGTTCAGAAATATCAAAAATGACTTGCTGGTAGTCGCTTAACATAATCATCCTGAAAAATGCTTGTTAGATTCATAGTAACAGGAAGTTGCTTAGATGAACAAGCATGCTGTAGGGTGGGCAAGCTCTTTGCCCACCCTACATTTATTTTCGAGGATTAAGATTACAACATCGCAAATTTTTTCAACATCGTACGCAGCGTTCCTCTAGATATTCCCAGCATGCGCGCAGCTTCTGATTGGTTATTGCGTGTAATTTTCATGACGATAGACAACAGTGGTTCTTCAACTTCATCTAAGAAAAAGTCGTAAACATGTTTAGGTTCTTCGCCTTTTAAATTCGCGAAATAATGAACCATGATTTGCGCAACATTTTCGCGTAATGTTACTTGTTGTACTGTTTCTGTAGCGGTTTGATCTTTTTTAGGTTCCATAAAATCTTTCCTTGAGGTAGATAGTTTTTAAGTTTTAAAATTAATAATCAGCAAATAAAGACTTGCGTCTTTCTGTTTCTTGAGCGCAACTTATGCAAAATTGAAACCCTAGCTGGCGGCGTGCCATGGGTATTTCTTCACCACATTCTTTGCATTCTTTGGTAATAATAAAATTAGCTTGGTTAGTATTTTGTTGTCGGTGGCCAAGCGCTGCCTCAATTGCATTGGTAATGTAAGCATTTGCAATATCTGCTTCATCAGCCATATTTACCTCTCTTTTCAAATAAAATGGGGGTCATTATACTAGAAATAAAAAAAATGCCAACCCTAACCCATATCTCCGAAATAACATTGTAAAGCCGTGATGGCAGCAACAGCAGCAGTTTCAGTGCGCAAAATGCGAGGACCAAGGTTCAGCGGTAAAAAATGATGTGCTTTGGTCAATATTATTTCATTTTCACTTAAGCCCCCTTCAGGGCCTATCAATAACACCGCGGGTAGTGTCTTATTTAATTGCATAGTGTGCAGCTTTTGATCTGCATGCGGAGATAACACAAAGCGGGATGATGATGGGATAACGGGCAGTGCATCAGCTAGTGTGGTCGGTGTCAGAATATCAGGAATGCGATTGCGGCCGCATTGTTCTGCTGCACTTACGCTGATGGCTTGCCAGTGTTCCAGTCGTTTGCTTAACCTTTCTTGATCCAATTTGACATTACAACGTTCGGTAAATAAGGGAATAATTTTTTTTACGCCTAACTCAACTGCTTTTTGTATGGTATAGTCCATTTTTTCGCCACGAGAAATGCCTTGAGCTAACCATAAATTCAGAGGTGACTCTGTTTCTTTAGCATTAAATTCGCCGATCTGAACCTCTACCGCTTTTTTGGTAATGGCATGAACAGTTGCAGCATATTCGCCGCCCGTGCCATTAAAAATAATAAGTTTGTCCCCTTCTTTGGCGCGCAGTACCCGTGACAGATGATGGCTTGCTTCTGCAGCTAGTGTTAGGGCAATGCCTTCTTTAAGAGTAGCGTTTTGGAAAATACGCGGTATAGACATAACATCAGCCTTTATTAAGCATATAGGCTTGGACAGGAACACCATTAATTAAATGTTCTTGAATGATGCGTTCTAACACAGGAGGTGTGCAAGAGTGATACCAAACGCCTTCAGGATAAACAACGGCAATAGGGCCGCTGCAACAAACACGTAAACAATTGGCTTTGGTACGATAAATGCCATGTTCGGACAAGCCCAATTCATCAAGACGATTTTTCAGGTATTCCCAAGCGATTAATCCCGTCTCTTTATCACAACATTTGGGCTTAGTTTGGTCACAACATAAAAAAATATGGCGCTTGATTTGATCTAAGCCAAGTTTTGCTACGCGATTTTTAAGTTCATCATTCATATGGGCTATTGTATATGTGGCGAAAATCTTTGCAATCGAATATCATACCACCCTGCAAAAAAAGAGGCGTAAGTACAAATTATGGGCAAACTTTACATTCAGACACATGGCTGTCAAATGAACGAATACGATTCGACCAAAATGGCCGATGTTTTGTTAGCTTCACATCAATTAGAAAAAACACAAAATCCTGAAGAAGCAGATGTATTGTTGTTAAACACATGCTCTATTCGTGAAAAAGCCCAAGATAAAGTCTACTCCGAGCTTGGTCGATTGCGCGACCTAAAGGTGAAACATCCGCATATGATTATTGGTGTAGGTGGTTGTGTGGCAAGTCAAGAAGGGGCCGCGATTTTAGAAAGAGCACCTTATGTGGATATGATTTTTGGCCCGCAAACCTTGCATCGTCTAGGTGAAATGGTGAGCGAAGTTAAAACGCGCCGCAATCCTGTGGTGGATGTTAGTTTTCCTGAGATTGAAAAGTTTGACCGCCTGCCTGAACCGCGAGCTGACGGGCCCAGCGCCTATGTTTCTATTATGGAAGGCTGCAGCAAATATTGCAGTTTTTGCGTAGTACCTTATACACGCGGTGAAGAAATCAGCCGCCCGTTTGATGATGTGTTGGCTGAAATTGCCGCGCTTGCAAGTCAGGGTGTGCGCGAAATTCATTTGTTAGGTCAAAATGTGAATGATTATCGCGGCCCTATGCATGAAGGCGGCATAGCTGATTTGGCGTTACTGATTCAATACACAGCGGCCATCGAAGGCGTGCTGCGTATACGTTTTACCACCTCGCACCCTGTGGCATTTTCAAATAACTTGATTCAAGCCTATGCCGAGGTGCCGGCGCTTGCTAATCATTTACATTTGCCGGTACAAAGTGGTTCTGATCGTATATTAGCTGCAATGAAGCGGGGTTATACGGTATTAGAATTTAAATCTAAGATTCGTCGTTTGCGTAAAGTTAGACCCACGATTAGCATCAGTTCGGATTTTATTGTTGGATTTCCTGGTGAAACCGAAGCTGATTTTGAAGATACCATGAATTTAATTCATGATATTGGTTTTGATAATGCCTATAGTTTTATTTATAGCCCGCGTCCAGGTACGCCTGCCGCCCAATTACCCGATAACGTATCCATGGATGTGAAAAAACAGCGGTTGGCCGTTTTGCAGCAACGTTTATTGTTGAATGCAAAACGGATTAGTGACGCCATGATAGGTACCATAGAGCCTATTTTAGTGATAGGGCCATCGAAAAAAGACCCTCATGAGCTGTCAGGTCGTACAGAAAATAATCGAGTTGTTAATTTTAAAGGTACTCCTGATATGATTGGCAAGCTTGTTCCAGTAAGGGTTACTGAAGTAAGGACAAATTCATTACGTGGGGAAGTGTGGTAGAATAACTGTCTAATCTATCTGCTAAAGAATAAAACCCATGATCACAAAGAAACGCATCATAGTTGTTCTCATTCTTATCATTGGGGTGTTTTTTTTCACACGCAACTATTTTCATCAAAAAAAATCCATTTCTGTTCCCGCAGTTTCGGTGACAACGACTAAGGTGATTCAAAAAGATGTTACTTTAACCACCCAGGCAATAGGTAATGTTCAACCTACTGTTACTGTTGCCATTAAATCGCGTGTAGAAGGCCAGTTATTATCAGTAGGATTTAAGGAAGGCGAATATGTTAAAGAAGGACAAATTATTTTTAAAATCGATGCTCACCCTTACGAAGTGGCATTAGATCAAGCCAAGGCTAATTTGGCGCGTGACCAGGCACAACTGGAAAATTTACACAAATTAAACCTGCGTTACGGCGAACTAGTTAAAAAAGGTTATATTTCAAAACAAGACCATGATGCCTCAAAAGCCAATGTGAAAGCACAGGAAGCAACGGTGCTGGCTGATAAGTCTTTGGTTGCAAATGCCGAATTGAATTTAAGTTATTGTACTGTTCACGCACCCATCAGTGGACGCACCGGAAATTTATTGGTTAATCAAGGCAACCTTATTAAAGCTAATGAAAATGCACCCCTAGTCGTTATTCATCAAATTAAACCCATTTATGTGGCTTTCTCCTTGCCGGAAACGCAACTGGAAGCCATAAAAAAAGCAGCAAATCATGGGGAAGTGAATGTAACGATCCAAACTAAAAACTCAAGCACAAAATTAGCTGCAACCTTAAGTTTTATTGACAACAGCGTCGATAAAAATACCGGAATGATTTTGTTAAAAGCCCAATATGCCAATAGTCATGAAGAAATTTGGCCAGGTCAATATGTGGATGTCACCCTGCCTCTTGCGGAAATAAAAAACGCATTATTATTGCCAACGCGTGCTATTCAAGAAGGCCCTGAAGGTTCTTATGTTTTCATCGTCAATAAAGATTCGACTGTTTCGTTAACGCCTATAAAATTAGGGGCTTTAGTAAAAGATAATATGACGATTGTGAATGATTTGCCTACAGGCACTACTGTTGTGGTAACAGGCCAGTCACAATTGATTGATGGAAGTAAAGTGGAGAGAAGAATGTAAGGTGGGCAAAACGCAGCGTGCCCACCCTACTTTAACTTATGAACATATGCGCACCTTTCATAGAACGCCCTGTAATGACGACGCTCGTCATGATTGCTATTTTATTGTTCGGCATCTTAGGTTATAAAAATTTACCCGTAAGTGATCTGCCAAACGTGGATTTTCCTACTATTCAAGTAAATGCAAGCTTGCCTGGTGCAAGTCCTGAAACCATGGCAAATTCGATTGCAACGCCGCTAGAACGACAGTTTTCTACGATTGCAGGCATAGATTCCATGACATCTAGCAGTACCTCAGGAAATGTGTCTATCATTTTGCAATTTGGTTTAGACCGCGACATTGATAAAGCTGCAGCCGATGTGCAAGCTGCGATAAGCAGCACATCACGGCAATTACCCAAAGATATGCCTGGTCAGCCTACCTATAGAAAAGTAAACCCAGCGGAATCGCCTATCCTTTATTTAGCACTTTCTTCAAAAACATTGCCTTTATCCGAGGTCAATACGTATGCCGAAACGTTTCTTGCGCAACGCATTTCAACGATAAGCGGTGTGGCTCAAGTCAATGTGTATGGTTCACAAAAATATGCTGTTCGCATTGAGTTAGACCCTAATTTGCTTGCGGCACGCAATGTGAGTGTTAATGAAGTTTCTGAAGCTATTGCACGTAATAATGTTAATTTGCCAACAGGCAGCCTTAGCAATGCAGCCCAATCATTTTTAATTCAGGCAGAAGGACAATTACTCGATGATAATGCTTATCGTAACTTAATTGTAGCATATCGTAATGGAGCACCCATACGGCTGCAAGAATTTGCGAATGTCTACAACAGTATAGAAAATACCAAATCAGCCAGTTGGTTTAATGATAAGCGTGCGATTATTTTAGCAATACAACGTCAGCCAGGAAGTAATACGATAGCTGTCGTTGATAATATTAAAAAAATATTACCGCAATTTGAAGTAGAGTTACCCAAAGGCATTCAATTTGATATCGTTTATGATCGTTCGGTATCCATTCGTCATTCTGTCGATGAAGTTAAATTTACGTTAACACTAGCAAGCATTTTAGTAGTGTTAGTGATTTTCTTATTTTTACGCAGTATTCGCAGCACTTTTATTCCAGCATTAGCATTGCCCATGTCACTTTTTGGCACGTTTGCTTGGATGTATTGTTTAAAATTCAGTATAAATAATCTGACATTGCTTTCTTTGACCTTAGTAGTTGGGTTTGTGATTGATGATGCTATTGTGATGTTAGAAAACATAGTACGTCATTGGGAAAGGGGCAAATCACCTTTTGCAGCAGCGCTAGAAGGATCGAAAGAAGTTGGATTTACTATTGTCTCCATGACGATTTCACTTGCTGCAGTGTTTATTCCCGTATTGTTTATGGGCGGCATCATGGGGCGTTTGTTTCATGAATTCTCAGTAACCATTTGTATTGCCATTTTACTTTCCGGATTGATTGCGCTTACATTTACTCCCATGCTTTGTGCAAAGTTATTACCAGAACAACATAGACGATTAGATTTGCCATGGATGTTATGGTCAGAGCGTGTATTTAAGACTATGCTTGCATGGTACGAAAAGACTTTAAAAGCAGCCCTTTTGCATCATAAATTTGTTTTCGGGTTGTTTATTATTACTTTTGTACTGACCATTGTGTTGTATGCCATGGTTCCCAAAGGATTTTTACCCAGCGAAGATACAGGACAGCTGTTTGCATTTACTGAAACAGACCCTGCGACTTCATTTATTGCCATGTCTGAAACACAACAGAAAGCTGCAACCTTGATTGGAAAACATCCTGATGTAGCAGCGGTGGTGTCCTCAGTAGGGTCGGGGGGTGCGAGTGGTGCTGCGAATTCAGGCCGGTTATTTATACGACTTAAGCCTGAAGATCAAAGAGAAAAGAGCGCAGATGAAATTATACAGGACTTACGCCCAGAGCTTGCAAAAATACCTGGCGTGCATATTTATTTACAAAATAGTCCCAGTTTGCGTGTAGGCGGTCAAGCTAGCAAAAGCCCATATCAGTTTACTTTACAAGACAGTAACATGGCCGAGCTGACTTATTGGTCTACTATTTTTAGAAATAAAATAGCTGCGCTGCCATGGGTTTCCGATGTGACAACTGATTTACAGTTTACCGGCCCGCAGGTGCAATTACACATTGATAGAGATAAAGCAGCAGCTTTAGGGATTACGATTGAACAATTAGAAAGTACGTTATACAGCGCATTTGGCGGCAAGCAGGTAGCTGCTATGTATACGCCGGTTGATACTTATAAAGTAATCATGGAATTAAAACCTGAATATCAAAATGATCAAAATGCTTTGGCAAAACTTTATATTCGTTCCAGCAATGGAAATCTGGTGCCGCTTGCAGCTATTGCTACTTTAAAACAAGGTACCGGCCCGCAAAGTGTGACGCATCAAGGGCAGCTGCCTTCGGTCACCATATCGTTTGCATTAAAACCAGGTGTATCGTTAGGCCAGGCAGTGGATGAGATTGAAACTCTTAAAAACAGTTTGCAATTACCAGATACCTTGACGACTAATTTTCAAGGAACTGCGGCAGCTTTTAAATCTTCATTACAAGGCTTTGGCTGGTTATTCTTGATTGCGATCATAGTTGTTTATCTTGTGTTAGGCATATTGTATGAAAGCTTTATTCATCCGCTGACTATTTTGTCAGGATTGCCATCTGCAGGTGTAGGTGCATTAGTGATGCTGCTTATATTTGGCTATGATCTTAATTTATATTCATTCATTGGTATTATTATGTTGATTGGCATTGTGAAAAAGAATGCTATTATGATGGTTGATTTTGCCTTAAATGAAAAAAGGAAGAAGAATGTTTCTTCTTATGAGGCCATTTATCAAGCATGCATGGTGCGTTTCAGGCCTATTATGATGACGACAATGGCAGCGATTATGGGAACGCTACCTATTGCTCTTGCTTTTGGCGCAGGGTCTGAAGCAAGAAGACCATTGGGTATTGCTGTAGTGGGTGGATTAGTGCTTTCGCAGTTGCTTACCTTATACATTACACCGGTAGTTTATTTATATTTTGAGAAGTTGGTAAAAATAAGAAAAAAGGTAAATGTAGGGTGGGCAAAGGAGTGCAGCGACGTGCCCACCATCTGATGGATACAAAATGATTTTAAAATTTTATAAAGGGATTTAAAAAAATGGCTGAAATTTCAAAAGAAAAAATGCAAGAAGCGTTAATCCAACGTTTTGGAACGAAAGAAGGCACTGCCTATTATAATAAATACCAAAACGCTTTTCATATGAGTTATTACGAAGAAACTGCTATTGAACGAATGATTTCTGATATCGAAGAACTTGAAAAACTATCTGCTGATAAACCTTTTGAAATCATTATTTATCCAGCCAACAGCGTTGCTGAAAAATATCTTCGTTTGCGCTTGTTTCAATTAGAAAATCCTATTCCATTATCTGATATTTTACCTATTCTTGAGAACATGAATTTACGCACCTTGAATGAGCGGCCTTATGTGCTTAAATTCGAAAATACCTTAGCATGGATCAGTGACTTTAATGTGGAATACATGTCTTCCGAAAAAATTGATTTAGAAAATATTAAAGCGGTCTTTCAGGAATCATTCAGACTGATTTATTTGCGGGAATGTGAAAATGATCAATTAAATAAATTAATATTGGGCGCCAAATTAAATTGCAAAGAAATTACTATCTTGCGTGCTTATACCAAATATCTGGAACAAGTTGGTTTTAAGTTAAGTCAACAATACATTCAACAAACGGTTGCTAGTTATAGCAGTTTATCATCGCATTTGGTGCGCTTTTTTATAGAAAAATTTACCGTCAATCAGTCTTCACAAATTGAAGGGCTAATTGAAACCATTACCCATGAATTAGACCATATTACTAGCCTAGAACATGATAAAGTTATGCGTAGTTTGTTTTTATTGATTAAAGCAACGCTGCGAACTAATTATTATTATTTGTTTACAAGCAATGAAAAAAATTATTTGTCCATTAAGCTTGAGAGCGCGCTTGTGCCAGGGCTGCCATTGCCCAAGCCATTGTATGAAATTTTTGTGTATTCACCGCAATTTAGCGGCATTCATTTGCGCAGTACCAAGGTTTCACGCGGAGGCATTCGCTGGTCTGATAGGCGTGAAGATTTTCGTACGGAAATTTTAGGTTTGATGAAGGCGCAGCGTGTAAAGAATGCCGTGATTGTTCCATCCGGTGCAAAGGGCGGCTTTGTGCTGCATGAAATTTCATCCTTTGTTGATAAAAGCGTATTTGAAAATGAAGTGGTAAATTGTTATAAAAAATTTATTTCAGGATTATTAGACATTACCGACAATATCGTGAATGGCGAATACGTTCATCCTAAACATATTATTTGTTATGATGATTTTGACCCTTATTTTGTTGTCGCGGCCGACAAAGGTACGGGTAATTTTTCAGATATTGCCAATCAAATTTCCAAAGATTATAAATTTTGGTTAGGTGATGCGTTTGCCTCAGGCGGTTCGACAGGTTATAACCATAAGGTCATGGGGATTACCGCAAGAGGTGCATGGGAATCTATTAAAAGGCATTTTCTAGGATTAAATATCAATATTGAAAAAGATGATTTTACCGTAGTAGGTATTGGCGATATGAGCGGCGATGTGTTTGGTAATGGCTTGATGTACAGTAATCATGCCAAATTAATTGCAGCATTTGATCATAGAGATATTTTTATCGACCCTACTCCTGATACAGCGCAATCTTTTGAAGAGCGTGTGCGATTATTTAAATTACCTCGCTCATCTTGGCAAGATTATAATAAAGTGCTTATTTCCAAAGGCGGCGGTGTTTTTAGCCGCAAAAATAAAATCATCGAATTAAGTGATGAAATAAGAAAATGTCTGATGATAGAAGACCATTCTCTTGCACCTGATGAATTGGTGAAAGCTATTTTAAAAGCACCTGTGGACCTTCTTTATAATGGCGGTATTGGCACTTATATTAAATCCTCTCACGAAAGAAATGCTGAAGTGGGTGATAGGACCAATGATGATTGCCGCATTAATGGTATGGAAGTGCGTGCACGTGTGGTGGGCGAGGGCGGCAATTTGGGTGTTACTCAATTAGGCCGTATCGAATACGCGACGAAAGGCGGCCATATTTTTACAGACTTTATCGATAATTCAGGCGGTGTTGATTGTTCTGACCATGAAGTCAACATAAAAATATTGTTGGACCATGTCATTGTCGATGGCAAATTAACAGAAGACGAAAGAAATAAAATTTTGGAAGAAATGCAAGATGAAGTGGCGGCCTTGGTTTTGCATGATAATTACGAACAGGCCCAAGCGCTCGCGCTTTCTGCATCTCGTGTTTCTTTTTATGCTGGTGTTTATCAGCATTATTTAAAAGAGTTAGAAGAAAAGGTTGATTTAAACCGTGCCATCGAATTTTTACCTGATGAGAAAATGATTCTTGATCTCAAAACTGCTGAGCAGGGCATTACAACACCAGAGCTAGCTATTTTATTAGAGTATTCAAAAATATATATAAAAAATGAAATATTAGCCTCAAACCTTCCGGAAGAAAAATATTTAGCAACTCTAGTTGAATGTGCTTTCCCTGCGCTGATAAAAAAGAAATATCCTAGTTACATGGCGAAACATCGCTTGCATCGAGAAATCATAGCAACACAATTATCGAATAAAGTTGTCAATGAAATGGGAATGACATTTGTGTATCGAGAAAGGATAGAAACAGGAGCGAGCATTCCCGAAATCATTTGCGCTTATGTTATTTCATCCGCCGTGTTTCACTCTGATGAGATTAGAAAAATTATTGATGATTTAGGTTACAGTGTTCCGGCAAAATTACAATATGAATTATTATATCATGTCAGGCATTTAATTAATTTGGCAACCCGTTGGTTTTTGCGAAGCCATTATTTAACAAAAGACATTGGTAAAACCATCAAACATTTTGCGGTGCCTATTAAAAAACTTATTCCTATGCTGCCTGATTTAATGAGCGGTACGACAAAACTCTATTTGGAATCCTTGACAGATCAATTTGCAAGTGCCGGTATCCCAAGAAAAACTGCTGAGCGCATTGCATCCTATCGCGCTATTTATATATTTCTCAATGTGGTGGAAGTGGCAACCAATAATCAGTTTGATTTAATTAAAACAGCAGAAATGTATTTCCATGTAGGTACTAAATTTAATTTAGTCTGGTTTCGAGATCAAATTGCAACCGATATGCGTGAAGGCCATTGGAATACTATGGCTAGACTTCGCTTGCGCGATGAATTAGATATTTTGCAAAAAGCGCTTACGGTTGCCATCATGCTGGCTCATAAAGATGAAACCGATGTTAATCGCATGATAGATCACTGGTGCGAAAAACATCCGCGCCCTGTCTCTCGTTGGAACGAGATGTTGCAGCTCTTGCATGCGACTGATAACGTCGATTATGCAATGTTCTTCATTGCCTTGGGCGAGTTGTCAGATTGGGTCAGTATGGATGTGGTGGCGCAAAGTTGAGAGTCCCAAAAGTAAGGTGAGCCGGAATAGCGAGAAAAAATGACTGGGGTCCTGTCACAGTATATTGATCTCCGTGCTCGTTCCTGCGCGCGGAGATTCAATATACTGTGCCACCCCGTTGATTTAAATGAAGGTGTTCACGGTTTTATAGCTTCTAGCCCCCCTTCCTTCAAATGCTTTTTTTGGAGGAAGTGGTAAAAAACTACACGACCTTTTATGCCATATAATTCGATTATGTACGCCATTTTCGAATTAAGTCAACTAAATAGTCGTTCAGAAATGTGTCATTTTAATTTTAATGATTGATATTTCATGCTGTGCGTGAAAAACATTGACATTTGTATAAAAATATAGCCATATATATGTATGGCTATATTTATGGAAATCTATGATAAAGCACAAACGTAAAAAATCATTAAATGAACCAATCGGCAGAGTTAAAATTGTCGAAGATTTTCTGCCGCCCCCAGAAAAGCTGCTTGTTAAACCTAAACCCGTCAAAGTTACTATTACTTTGAGCCAGGATAGTATTGATTTTTTCAAAAAAATTGCACATAAGGAACATGTACCATATCAACAACTTATACGTGCACTTTTAGATAAATATGCCTCACATTTTGGATAGAACAGTGAGCAAATGACTGCGACACCTATCCTATCAATGAATTAATTTTAATCACATAATCAGAGAATGGTATTTTTATTGAGCTTTGTGAATCGTATGTTATACTGCGCGCCTAGTTATTGATCGAAGATAGACTATTTTTCAATTCTTAAATTTTAATATGAGATATTCTTATGAAATCAAGTTCCGCAGAAAGTAAAACTACTCCTGTTTTAGTTATAGGCAACGCAGGCGTGGGAAAAAGCACATTGATTAATTACCTACTGGGAAGAAAAATCGAACTTGTCAAGGACATCGCTAATCAGAATACAATGGATGTGGTTGGCGGCCATTCTGCACCTGTTATTTCACATTCATTCTCTACACCCGGAACAGATAAAATTGATAAATTCGATAATGAAATAGAAAAAATTTCCTATTACGATACTCCGCCTTTTGCTTTTAATGATAAAACAGACCAATCAATGGAGGAAGAATTAACAAATAGGGTAAATCAAGTACGAGAACAAAATGGTGTAATTATTTTTGTTATGAGTGCTAGAAGCATAAATAGCTTTAGCGCACTTTGTTCATTAAGAAAATTACTTGAAAAATTTTGTGAAGAACGAACAAATGCAGCTACTTGCCACACACTCTTTGTCGTAACAAACACCAATGGTGAGGGTAATACTAAATACGATCTCACTGGCTTAAAAGAAGAACAAGGAAAAAAACAACCACGTATTGAATGTGGCTTTATAAAAAATGAAGGGTTTGTATATAGTGTTATTGGGTCAGATGGGCAGGACGTTGGATTAACTCTGATGAACAGGGCGAGATTCCCAATAGATTTTCCAAAAGATGTAGACTCTCTAATGCAAAAGAAAGAGAAATATCTGCCATTTATTTTGCAGTCGGCAGCAGAGCTTGGTTTAGTTCCTGAGACTGATGTTCCTAATCGAATAACGAGTTCAGATATGGTTGCCCACATAATGGAAACTGGCCAGGATGATACTATCCAGCCAATTTTAGAAAAAATGCGCGATCCTGATAATTGGATTTTTGTGAATATGTTAGATGAGAAAAATAAAAATGATATACATCAATGGATAAAACAACATACTTTACGAAAGACAAGCGTCCCAAAATTATCTTCTCGAGCATTTATTGCTTGTTTAACGAAGGATTCCACCTCTCCTTCAACAGAAAAAGAATTTGAAAATATTTTGGATTTCCAGATTTAGTGCTAATTTTTTTCTATGACGTGTGAGAAACGGTTGTATTTCATCAGCTTCTGTTATCTCAGTTGAATCAGCATCATTTTCAATACCGGATTTTGTTCGGGTGCTTTTGTCGAGGATCATTTAATCAATTCACCCGACCATAGTTTTTTTAAGAAATTTTCCCATGGCCAAATATGTATACCATCATTAGTCAATCGCTCCTCAGGGTCTAAACTAATCACGATACATTTTTGAATAAGTCCTTCTTCTTTAAAAGCGCGAATTCCTTTGAGATGTTTATCTGTTATGAAGTCAGAACCTTTTACTTCAATGGCTATTTGGTTTCCTATAATAAAATCCACTTCAAAATGAGCGGATGAGCGCCAATATTGCAATGGCAAATCAATAAAATGATACGCGAGAAATGCACGTAATTCTAAAGCAATAAAATGTTCGAAAAGACGACCAAACAGTTCTGACTTAAATTCAACACGGCCGCGCCGTGCAAGTGTATTTACAACACCAATATCAAATAAAAAATATTTTGTTCGAGTAATCGCTTTGCGTTTATGGGTTGATAAAAATGGTTGGATGGAAAAACCAATGAGTGTGTCATTCAAAATTCCAAAATATCCTTCTAATGTGCGCACTGGAACACCGCAATCACTTGAAATATTTGATAAATTGATTTCTTCTCCATTGCATAATGCAACAACTTCCAAAAAACGAACAAATCCAGATAAGTTTCTGACTAATGCTTCCGCAGTGATTTCCTCTTGTAAATAAGTTCCTACATAAGCTTTGAGATATTCATGCACGCCATCTTGCCCATAAAATTCCGGTAATCCTGTTGTATTCAAATAGGTAAGGAGGTCAAAATTTGGAATTTCATGCGATGTTAAGGGCAGCAGCCATGCTTGATAGGCCCGTCCAGCTAATAAATTGGCACCGCCCTTGCGTAATTTTCTTGCGCTGCTTCCAGTTAGCAAAAATCGCTGCTTACGTTTTACGATGAGACGCTGAACTTCGTCCAGCAGTATGGGATATTTCTGAATTTCATCGATGACTACTAGTTTATCTGACGTTGTTTCCTGGCCAATCAAAGTCGGATCTCTGACTAATCTTTGAAAAACAGAGGCATCCAACAAATCATACACTTTTGCTTCAGGGAAGCTTTGTTCAATTAACGTGCTTTTACCTACACCTCGAGGGCCAAGTAAAAAATAACTTCTTTTTTTCAATAAGTTAATTAAATTTAAACTTCTATGATACATATAATTCCTATTAATCGGCAACATAGTCGCCGATTAAGCATTATATTCGGCAACACCTCCGCCGTCAATTAGGGCTTAAAACCTCAGTATCTTCAACACTAATTTGCCCGCGATCCTCCGCAAGCAGCATATACATCGCCGGCACCACAAAAAGTGTAAATAACGTACCAATGGAAATCCCTGTTGCGATGACTAAACCAATGCTAAATCGACTGAGAGCCCCTGCACCTTGTGCTGTGATAAGCGGGATCACGCCAAGCACCATGGCGGCTGTTGTCATTAAAATAGGACGTAGTCGAATAGACGCGGCCTGTTCAACGGCCTCACGCTTATTTTTTCCTGCTCTTTGTAAATCATTGGCAAATTGCACGATAAGTATGCCGTGCTTACTGATTAAACCAATCAAAGTTACAAGACCTACTTCAGTATAAATATTTAATGTTGCACCCCCTATGCCCATGCTAATAAATATCATGGCGCCGCAAATAGACATAGGCACACTGATTAATACGATAAACGGATCACGAAAACTTTCAAATTGCGCGGCAAGCGATAAATAAATAATGATAAGTGCAAAAAAGAAAGTGAGCACAAGCGCGCTGCTTTCTTGAATATACTGACGTGATTGTGCGGCATAATCAATGGTATAACCCTGCGGTAAAATACCTGCCGCAATGGATTTTAGCGTATCTAATGCTTGTCCCATGGTGACATTTGGAAATGCTACCGCAGAAATGGTTGCTGAATTAAGCTGTTGAAAATGATTGAGTGATTGAGGCATTACCGTTTGTTTAATGTTGGTGAGTGTTGACAAAGGTATAGAATGTCCGTCTGCTGTATTGATGTAATAATTTAATATTTGCGAACCGTTTAATCGATTTACTTGCGTGACTTGTGGAATAACCTGATAAGATCTGCCAGAAAAACTAAAATAATTAATATAGCCTTCGCTTAATGCAGCAGCGAGTGCATTTCCTACATCTTGCATGGTTAAGCCAAATTCAGATGCCTTATCACGATTAATTTCTATAGTGGCTTGTGCTTTGTCAATCTTCAAGTCGGGGTCAATATATAAAAAAATCCCTGATTTATGGGCTTCTTCTACTATTTTTTGCACGATAACATCAAGTTCTGCAAAAGGCTGTGTTGTTTGTATCACAAATTGTATAGGCAAGCCGCTGCCGCCGCCTGGAAGCGACGGTAATTGGAATGCTGCGATTTTTGCACCGGCAATTTCCTTAAGTTTGTGCTGTAAATCAGGTTCAATTTCATTAGTGGTACGTTTGCGTTCATCCCAAGGTTTAAAAAGCATACCACCTATACTTGAATTAAGTCCGCCTTCTCCATCTATCATGAATGAATGTACCGTTTCAGGATAAGTAAAGAAAATTTTATTGACTAAATTCGAATTTAACTGAGTTTGCTTAAGAGTGGCATTAGGGGCGGTAGTGACTTGCGTAAGTATAATGCCTTGGTCTTCTTGAGGAGCAAGTTCTGCAGGTGAGCTTATAAAAAGAAAATAATTACTTGCTAAAATAATGATAGCAAACACAACAATCACGGATAAATAATTAAGTGAATTATTTAACATGCTGTGGTATTTAACGCGTAATTGATCAAATAGCCTATCGACTGTCTCAACGAACTTATTAGGTTTGCTGCCATCGTGAGCTGTCAAAAATTTCGAACACATCATGGGTGACAACGTTAATGCGATGACAGCGGATACACCGACTGCGCTCGCAAGTGTAAAAGCAAACTCGGTAAATAAAGCCCCCGTTAAGCCTGACATAAAACCAATCGGTAAATAAACGGCAATAAGTACCACTGAAATAGCAACAATCGGCCCTGCTAATTCTCTTGTACCTTGAATGGCGGCATCAAGAGGTTTCATGCCTTCTTCGATGTGCCTATGGATGTTTTCCACAATAATAATGGCATCGTCGACGACTAATCCTATCGCTAATACCAGTGCTAGCAACGTCAATAAATTAATGGAATATCCTAACAAAAGCATAAATAAAAACGTACCAATTAACGAAAGCGGCATGGCGATAACAGGGATAATGACAGATCTTACTGATCCTAAAAATATAAAAATAACGGCTGTGACAATTAATAATGCCTCAACAAGTGAGGTAATTACTTCATGAATGGATGAATCAACATAAGCTGATGCGTCATAAACGATTTTTGATTCTAACCCTTGCGGCAATTGATTATTAATGTCAGGTAATACTTTTTTGATGTCATTAATGACAGTTAACAAGTTGGCAGAGGGCTGCACTTTGATGCCAATGTACACGGCTGGGTTGCCATCAAATTGGACGGCAGTATTATAATTTTCTGCACCCATGGAAATTCTGCTGACATCGCCTAAACGAATAATGGCACCGTTTTCTGATTTGATGACCAGATTACGGAATTCATCTTCAGTGGACAACCCAGTTGCTGCGGTTAAATTCATCGTGATCATATTGCCTTTGGTACGTCCAACTGCTGAAATAAAATCATTGGCAGCTAATTTAGCCGCAATATCTGTTGGCGTAAGTTTGTAACCTGCCAATTTTTCAGGGTCTAACCAGGCGCGCATGGCAAATAGACGTTCGCCAAGTACTTCGGCAAGTTGTACGCCATTGACGGATTGCAATTTGGGTTGCACATTTCGCACTAGATAATCGGTGATTTTGTTTTCGGGTAATACTTTGCTATAAAATCCTATGTACATGACATCAATCGTTTGACCTATCTCAATGGTAATAACAGGTTGTTGGGATTCTTTAGGTAACTTGTTAAGTACCGCATTGACTTTGGTGTTGATATCAGCAAGTGCTTTGCTAGGGTCATAATTTAATAGGAGATTGGCTTTAATGGTGCTTTGACTTTGTATGCTGCTTGAAGTCATGTAATCAATACCGCTTGCTTGTGCGATCGAATTTTCCATGGGTGTGGTAATGAATCCTGCAATCAGCTCGGGGTCTGCGCCGGTATAAACAGTTGATACGGTGATAACAGCATTTTGCGTGAAAGGATATTCTAAAACAGGCAGCGAACCTGCAGCTCTTAAGCCTAATGCCAAAATAAAAAGACTAACTACCGTTGCAAGAACTGGGCGTTTTATAAAAATATCCGTAAAGTGCATTACATTTTCCTTCGTTCGTCATCGATAGGCGTAGGTGCTGGATCATTAGTGGGTTGAACTGTATTGTTGATGGCGACAAGACTGCCATTATTCAGTTTTAACTGTCCGCTGGTTACGATTTTATCGCCTTCTTTTAATCCTTCAAGTACAGTGATTTGATCACCGCGTCTTTCACCTGTCACGACAAAACGTTGTTTAGCAATGAGCTTATCCTTGCCTTCTTCATTTTTTCCAGCATTTTCTATGATATAAACAATTTCACCGTAAGGATTAAAGCTTATGGCACTCTGCGGTAAAGTTAAATAAGGCACCGGTTTACCTGTTTCTATATAAACGGATACAAACATACCGGGTGCGAGTATGACTTGTTGGTTAGGGATAGTTGCTTCGACTTGAACATTACGTACTGCAGGGTCGACGCCTGGGTCAATGGTTGTGATTTTGCCGATAAATACTTTTTTCGGATGGCTTTGGGTACTTATCGCTGCAAATTGGCCTTTTTTGAGTTGATGCAATGATTGTTGAGGAATATAAAAATCCACAAAAATGGGGTCAAAGGTTTGAATCATAGTGACTCTGTCACCAGGTGTTAAGTATTGTCCGGGGTAGATATTTGATATGCCTAATTGTCCTTTAAAAGGTGCGCGAATGGTTTTCTGTTCGATGATAGCTTCTTGTTGCGCAACTTGTGCATTGGCACTTTCTAAATTAGCTACATCGGTATCTAAAACTGCTTTACTAATAGCATTAATAGCAAATTGGGCTTTATCACGCAGGTAATTAATGTTGGCAAGTTTTGCATTGGCTTTAAGTACATTCAATTGTGCTCTATCTGGATCTAAGTTGAGCTCGGCAAGCAAATCGCCTTTGTTTACCCATGTGCCTGGGGTGAAATAAATAGTTTTCACCATGCCTGCTAATTGAGTGGTGATATTGACGCCTAATACAGCGCGGGTACTTCCCGATGCTTTAAGTTCCGGCTGCCAGTCAGAAAATTTTACATCCATCGCAGAAACAGTAACGACAGGAGATGAATGGGTATGCACATATTGAGCAAACATGTATGTTTTGAAAGCCTTAAATCCAAAAATACAGGCAAACAATATGCCCAGTATCACTAGCATGATAAGCATTCGATTTTTTTTCATGCCTCGCACCTCCTTCCGCAATTCCACCAGCCGCCGCCCAAGGCTTGAAACAAAGCAGCCGTATCAGTATAACGTGCAGCTTCTGCTTGAATGCGGTTAATGACGGTTTGTTGATAGGTTTGTTGGGCGTTTAATAATAAAATATAATTTACCGCCCCTAATTTAAATTGTTGACGGGTTAAATCTAAATTTTTAGCCGCAGCTAATTCCGCCTGATTTTGTGCTTTCAATTCTTTCGCATCATTTTCAACCGCACGCAAACTGTCAGCGACATTTTGAAAAGCCGTTAAAACAGTTTGACGATATTGCGCAAATGCTGCATCCATGGCATCAATGGCCGCACGCCGCTGGGCAAGTAACGCTCCGCCTTGAAATAAGATTTGTGTAGGGTAAATACCGTAAGCCCAGGTATTGCGAAATTTAGAAAATAAATCATTTAATTTATCAGATTGGTAGCCATAATTAGCATTAATAGGAAATGATGGCAGTAAATTAGCTGTTGCCACACCAATTTGTGCACTGGCTTGGTGTAATAATGCTTCCGATGCCTGAACATCAGGTCGCTGCTTAATGAGATTTGATGGCACGCTTAAAGGCAATTGTTGGGGCAAGGATAAATCTGCAAGCTTAATGTCAGGAAGATGGCTTTCACTCGGTATGCAGCCAATCAGCACTGATAAGGCATGTTGCGCTTGCGCTAAACTTTGTTCCAATGGCGGTAACGTGGCTTTGGTTTGTTCCACTAATACTTCTTGTGTTAGGACATCAACCTTTGATAGTCCGCCTAAAACAAACTGTTTCTGCATGATATGAAGTTGGTTAGTGTTTAAATCAATTAAATAACGGGTTGCTTTAATTTGAGCTTTGAGTGAAGCAACATTAATGGCTGTGGTAACAATGTTGGACGTTAAGGTTATTTGTGCTGCAATTAATTCATAGCCTTGATAGTCAACAAGTGCGCGATAAGCTTCAACTTGCCGTCTTGCTCCGCCAAAAACATCCAAGGTATAAGTAACAAATACTTGAGCAGTCCATAAATTAAATAAGTTGCTGACCGGTGAACCAAATTGTTGGGCTGAAAATTCGGTGCGTTCATAACCTAGTTGCAGATTAGCAGCAGGCAGTAATAAGGTGCCCCACTGAGACCTTAAATTTTCTTTTGCTTGACGCAGGGTGGCTTTGGCTGCATCAAGCGTAGGGCTGTGCTGCAATCCTGCTTCGATAAGTTGATTAAGTTCCTTAGAATGATAAAGCGCCCACCAATTATCGGGAATATCTTGGCCATAATTAAAATACTGAGTTTTTCCAGATTTTCCCGTCGATGTGCTTGTCGTTTTTTTAGGAAGTGTGCCATGGGTGTAGCTATTAGTTTGAGGGCCTCGTGGCGAGTGAAAATCAGGTCCTACCATGCATGCTGTTAGGGCGGCGTAACAACAGGTCATAACAAAAACTTGAAAACCTATCCTTGTTAAACGCATCACAAGCAGTCCAGCTAGACGATTTATATAGATTTATTCTAGCATGTAAATCATATACCTGCGAATGTTTAGGTCTTGGGTACAAACACCGTATACAAATGATATGGCTAATGTATAATAATAAAATAATTTATTTATATTTATACAATTATTGACCAATCGAGGATTTTGTATATGACAAGAAAGTGCAAGCAGCTTCAGGTTCAACTTCCAGAAGATGCAGGGTCTTATAATCAATGGGGAAATTACATAAATAACGAGTACAAAAGACTTTTTTATAAACATGGAAATGACTTGTACGCCTGTTGGAATGGTGAATTTCAGGCTGTAACTAATGACTTAAACGATTGTATGCAACCTCGTAAGGGTTTGGTAATCTTACTTGATGCCAAAAGTTACCAAAAAGCCTGGGAAAGCGCATCACCTTTTGAACCTAAACCAATAAGAGTAAGTCAATCACCATCGTCTCTTTTTAAAGAAAAAGCGGCGCGACTTATTTCTAAGCTGGATATTGAGGAAGGGGTGTCTAAATTTATACAATCTTTTTAACAGAAATAGAAACCCATATTTTGCTTGTATGTGCTAAACCTTTTATATAGAATACGCCCTTATTGCGGGGTGGAGCAGCCTGGTAGCTCG
>CAYVRW010000037.1:0-20828 GCA_964453575.1 uncultured Coxiellaceae bacterium
CCTGTCACCAAGTCGCTTAAAACAACTATGACCATACTTTTTTAAACCGCTATAAGTTTAAGATACCACAACTGTGCTTGTTTTTAGATAGTATTTATGTTAGATTAAATTTAATACAGTCCTTTGTATATCATTTTTTATTTATCTAATGGAATAGATGATGAAAAAAAACATATATGGTTCTATTGTCTGGTTGATCGTTACTCTATTTGTAGTTTATTCTTTTTGTCTCAATACAGCTGCCGCCGTTTTTTCAGAACCTATCAAAACCTCATTACATGTGAGCTCTTTAGGTGTTTCTATTGCTGTAGGTGCATTTATTATTGGTTTTGCGTTTATGCAAATCCCTGCCGGCTATTTATTAGATAGATTCAATACCAAGTTTGTGGTAAGCGGCGGTGTTTTATTATTAGCGTTAGGTAATATCATCATTTCATTCGCAAATAATGTAGTACTTTTTTCTATTGCTAACTTCATTCAAGGAATTGGTGCATCGTTTGCGTTTATTGCTGCAGGGGTGGTGATTTCTCAATGGTTTCAGGCTAAACTTTTTCCTATTCTATTTGGTCTTACGCAAACCCTATCTTGTATTTTGGCTGCTGTGATTCATTATATTTTTACTGTTGCACTTCAGGGACATACCTGGAATCAAATCTATCAAATATTAGCTATCACAGGAACAGTTTTGTTTGTTTTGTCATTGATCCTTGTAAGATCACCTTCCGAGCAAGGAAAAACAAAAGTTATTTCTTTAAAAACGTCATTAACAACAGTTTTGAAAAATAAACAAATAGGCTTATGTGCTCTTGCCGCAACCACCTCTTTTGGAACTTTATTAGCCTATGCAGGTTTTTGGTATCTTAATGTTCAGAATTTTTATACAGTACACTTGTTAGATGCAGTTGTGATAAGCGGCATGATATTTGTAGGAATCGGTATTGGTACACCGTTTCTAGGCTGGATTTCAAATAAAGTAAAATCAAGAAAATTGATCATTCATTTGAGCCTTTGTTTAGGCACTATGTTTTTATTAATGTGTTTATACCTTCCACACTATCAAATTCAAACTTTAATTATTATCAAAATAGTCTCGTTTTTAACGGGTTTTTTACTCTCGGGTTCGATGTTATTTTATACGGTAGTCAGTGAAATTTCATCTAACAATACGCGAGGTGTTGCTTTAAGCGTCACCAACACAGGTGTGTTTTTATTTAATACCTTATTAATGTTTATGCCTTATTTATTTGTGACTAACATTTCAACCCAGTTTTTCACCTATCTTTGGATTCTGCCTTTTTGCGCTATCATTTCGATATTATTGACTTACTTTATCAAGGAATCGTTTAAAGAACAATAAAGGAGACATTATGTCTAACAATCAAGAAATTGCCTACAGAGGTGCTATTTTCTATTTTAGAGATAGCGCCACTTTTGAAAATCTTCCTAGGGCAGATAAAACATCTTCCAAAGAACATTATGTATACCATGAAGACGGTGTAATCGTTGTTCAAAACGGAAAAATAAAAGATGTTGGCAGCTATGCCGATATGAAAGGCAAATTAGCTAACATAAAAACGGTGGATTATAAAGGCAAATTAATTACACCGGGCTTTATTGATACCCATCAACATGCAGCACAAAGTGCTATTGTTGCAGCCTACGGCGAAAAATTGCTAGGTTGGTTAGACCAATATGTATTTCCTAGCGAAAGTACTTATAAAAATCCTGAGGTCGCGCGCAAGGAGTTAAATTTCTTTATTGATCAAGTCTTGATGAATGGCACCACGACTGCCGTTTCATATGGCCCATTATTCTATGAAGCAACCGACATTTTTTTTGAAGAATTAAATAAAAGAAAAATGCGATTCATCACGGGTAACATCATGATGGATAGAAATTCTCCTGATTCGTTATGTTTGTCTACCCAAGAAAATTATGATATCTCAAAAAAAATTATCAACAAATGGCATAATAAGGGAAGACTTTCCTATTGCATTTCTCCGCGTTTTGCCATTTCATCTACCGATAAACAGCTAGAATTATGCGGTTCTTTAAAAAAAGAATATCCAGACTTATACATTCAAACTCATTTAGATGAAAATTTAAATGAAATTAAAGAAATAAAAGAACTATTTCCTTGGAGTAAAAATTATTTAGATGTATATGATCACTTTGGACTTAATGATAAACGATCTGTTTTTGGTCATTGCATTCATTTAACCGACGCTGAATTAGAATCCTTTAAAAATTCACACGCAATTATTTCCTGGTGTCCCATCAGCAATAATTTTTTAGGCAGCGGCTTATTTGATATGGAAAGAGTAATAAAATACACGACAAATATTACTTTAGGCAGTGATTGGGGTGGTGGTAATACGCTATCTATGTTTGCAGTCATGGATGAAGCTTATAAAGTTTCGATGCTAAAAAGCTATAAATTAGCAAGTATGGTACGCTGGTTTTTTGCCACATTAGGTGCGGCACGCTCATTATTACTAGACGATAAAATTGGTAACTTTGAAATAGGTAAAGAAGCAGATTTTATTGTCATCGACCCTGAAGCAACCACTTATATGAAATATCGTCATGAAAAAGTAACTGATATATTTGAATTACTTTTCACGTTAATGACATTGGGTTGCGATCCGAACATAAAAGCCACCTACATTTATGGTGAACCTGCTTATATTAAAAAGGATGTAGAAGTATAAACTGATCATGCAAAAAATGAATAAATTACCTTTAGTATGCGAAAAAGTTCTAATAATGGTTTTATTCATTTTTGTTTCTTTAACTGCAAATGCCACTGACATTCAATCTAATAGCATCAGTTCAAACCCAGCAGCAGTCAATATTACGCCGGGAACAGGTGCATTACAAAAATATTTTGAAGAAAAATTAGGAATCAAAAATAATCATGGTATTCAATTTGATGGTGCATGGTTAGGTGATGTTAACGATCTTTTTTCTGGCGGTATAGATGATGCCAAAAGATTAACTTCAAATAGCTTACTTATATTAGACATGAATATTGATACAGAAAAATTCATTGGCTGGAAAGGTGGGCTATTTGATGTGGAATTTCTGCAATTTAATGGTCAAGCCACCAATAAACAAGCGGGCGTTATTCAAGGTTATAATAGTTTGCCTGCAGGATCACCCTTTACTCGGTCGCAGTTATATCAACTTTGGTTTAGACAAAAATTATTAAATGACAAATTAGCCATACGCATAGGAAAAGTCGTCCCAACACTTGATTTTAATAATGTTATTAAACCTGTTCCACTTGAAGAACTTTCTCTACTCATACCCGCTGTTTCTGGTCTGCTTTATACGCCTATTTTTGTCAATTCATCCATGTTAGGAGCCATCCCTGGCTATTATAATTCAGCTTACGGCATCACTATCAATATTACACCTATTAAAGAATGGTATTTGTCACTAGGCGGTTATGATGGCAATTTAGCGAATGGCATACAAACAGGATTAACCGGCCCTCATTTTAATGGATACTATTTTAACGCCGCAGAAACGGGCTTTACTTGGTTATCAGGTAAAGATCAGAAACCAGGGACTATTGCTTTTGGCGGCTGGTATCAAACAGGAAGACTCGAAACTACGACTATGACTGAAAATACTATTTCTGAAAGTGGCGCGGCCGGCTTTTATCTTTTTGGTTCACAACGATTGTGGTATAAAAATCCTGGTGTTGATATTAGCGGCATTTCTGCTTTTTATCAATTTGGTATTAATGACTCCGATATATTAATCATGCATAAATACCTAGGAGCAGGTTTAACGGCATTTGGACTTGTTCCCCATCGATTGAATGATTCTATGGGCATAGGTGGTGCATTAGCATGGATGAATCAAAATATTTTTGATAGAAAATCAGAATTAATGTTTCAAGCATACTATCAAGCAGAAATCATTAAAGGTATTTATGTTCAACCTGCGTTATCTTACATTCCTACTCCAGGAGCAAGTTCTTCATTGCCTGCTGCCTGGGCGGGTACAGTTCGCGCTATTCTATTATTTTAAAATCGCTTTACTATGCGATGACAATACGGATTTTTCCCTGTTTTTTCATAATAATTTTGATGATAGGTTTCTGCTGGCCAAAATGTAATGACGGGCAATAATTTTGTGGCCACTTCATTGCCACGCTGTTTAAGCAAAGTAATTAATTGTTCTGCGCTAGCCTTTTGATCCTTATCATAATAAAAAACAACGCTTAAATATTGATGGCCAATATCAGGCCCCTGACCATTCTTTTGCGTTGGATCATGTATTTCAAAAAAATGCCGCAACACATCTTCGTATGAAATGATTTTTGGATCATATAATACTCGCACTGCTTCTACATGACCTGTTAATCCGTTACATACCTTTTCATAAGTTGGATTTTCGATATGACCGCCGGTATAACCTACTTCTGTTTTTAAGACACCCGGTAATCGTTTTAGATAATATTCAACGCCCCAAAAACAACCGCCGGCAACAATGGCCTCTTCCGTGTCCAATACTTCACTATTTGCCACAAAATCTAAACTTACCGAATTAACACAATGACGAATATTTTTATTTGTAAAACCTTCACCGCGAAACACATGACCCAAATGAGCATGACAGCGAGCACAAACAATTTCCGTACGTTCGCCATCTTTATCACGATTTTCTGCTATCGCATTTGGAATATCCGTATCAAAGCTTGGCCAGCCGCAATGAGAATGAAATTGCATAGTGGTGCGAAACAATGCCAATCCACATGCGCGGCATAAATAAGTCCCGTCATCAGGAAGGTTATTATACGTTCCAGTATAAGGCGGCTCAGTGGCTTGGTTTCGGATTACGTTTAATACTATAGGAGGCAAACTTTTATCTTTAATCATGCTTTTTCCTTTCAAATAAACAAACATAGTATATTTTTTATACTTCTAATAAACATCATTTTATGGCTGATTTGTAATATAAAACAATGAGATAAATTCATCTACGCAAATCGATATTATTCGTCTGATATAATGATTGAAAGAGGATAAAAACATATGAAAAAAATAATAATTCTAATGTCGGCTATTTTAGTCCTCCAGTTTTCATCAGTACATGCATTCAATTATGGAATTTTTCCTGCTGGCAATATGGCAGTCACTGGTTTTTCAGGCACGGTAAAATCACCAGCTAATGATACACTATTTGATAGCAATGGACCCTCAGTTCGCATTATTACTTTACCTAGCGCTAATCCCTTTGGTCTTAGAGAAACTGCTAAACCATTTACTGTCTATAACCGCGATGTAGGACAAGTGTTTGGAATTACCATGGATAATGCATCAGAACCAAATATTTATGTTGCAGCAACTTCCGCTTATGGTCTTGCTATTTATCATCCTGATCAAGGTCGCTTAAAACAAGGTGCACCAGGGGCACAGTTTATGCCGGGACAATTTGGACCCAATGGCGGCCCTAATTCGATTTGGCGTATTGACGGAAAAACAGGAACAGTGAGTTTGTTCGCGAATGTAGTTTACAGTGGTATTACCGATGCACCGGCATCATTGGGCGCCTTAGCATTTGATCCGGTCAGTCATCAACTTTTTGTGTCCGATCGTTCAACAGGAATGATTCATCGATTTTCCATGAGCGGGATTGAAAATGGTACGTACGATCATGGTGTACAAGGTCGTGGAGCAGCAGGTTTACCGACAGTTGCATTTGATGCTGCAACGGTAGCCAATATTACCCTGCCCAGCTTTGATGTAGAAAAGCCAGAAACCTGGGGATATGCACCTAATGAACGACGTGTTTTTGCCTTAGCTGTATATCAACAACGATTATATTATTCAGTTTATGGATCTCAAATTTGGTCTGTTGCTATTGCCTCAGATGGATCTTTTGCTAATGATGCTAGACTTGAACTTGATTCCCCTGCATTAGTATCCGATACAGAAATTTCAAGCATTGCGTTTGATCAAGCAGGTTATTTGTATCTTGCAGAACGCGGTGCGCCCACAGGTGATTATAATTTTTTGAATATTGCAAATAGCGGACAAAATCGCGTGAAACGTTTTGCACCCAAAACTCCTGATAATGTTTCTCCTTATTTTTGGAGAGATCCGGGTAACGAATATGCTATTGGCATGAATGTTGAATATCAAAATTCAGATGGTGGTGTTGCATTAACTTGCGGTCGTAATATTTGGATGACAGGCGATCGTTTATTAGATGATGGAAGTTTTTTTGGCGTGACGCATATTGATGGGTTGCAAGGTAATGATAAAAGTCTGGTAAAACCTGCAAACATGCCTCCTGTACAAAGTTGGTTTGTTAATTATTATGATGTGGAAGCAGATTCGAATTCTCGCGGTCATATGGGTGCAGTGATTACAAGAACGATTTGCGGCGGGCATGGTTACAGTTCCAATTATGGCACGCCTCAATTACAGCAGACCCAACCACCGCCATTAGGATTAATACCACCGCTTTGTGTGCCAAGAATCATTTTTTGGTTTGGTTGCAATTGTCTTTATAACGATGGAACAACCGCTCCGCAAACTAACTGGATGTACCCAGGTATGGGATGCAATTCAGGTTGTTATGGTTTTGGTTTCCCAGGTTTCTTTGATGGCGGATTAGGTGTTGAAGGAGGATTTGGCGGGTTTGGAGGGTTTGGAGGCTTTGGAGGGTTCGGTGGATTTGGCGGCTTTGAAGGAGGTTTTGGCGGTGGATTTGGTTTTGGATTTAATTTCCAATTTAATTTTGGATTTAACTTCGGTTTTGGTTCAGGTTTTGGCTTTGGTCCAGGCCTTGGGCTAGATTATGGTTATGATGGCTATTGCACGCCGGGCTTCTGTTTCCCCATTTATATAAACTGTTATCCTTATTGTTTTCCTTATGATTCAGGATATCAAACCGACAGTCCTTGTTATACTGGCACATGCCCACCATTTTTTAATTGGGGCTGGCCATTCTTTCCAAATTGCGGTTGTGGATTCCTATGGTTTGATCCATGGTGGCCTATGTTCGATTATTGTAATTGCCCATACTTTGACGGGCCATGTTTCCCACCGCCACCCTTATGCCCGCCAGAATATACTTATGACGATGGTCAATGTGTACCACCACCTGTCACATGTCCTCCAGGGAAGACTTGCAATCCGCCTCCAACTACACCACCTGTCACACCGCCTCGTACGCCACCCGTTACTCCACCAGTAACGCCGCCACAAACACCGCCTAATACGGATTGTCCTCCAGGTCGCATATATCAAAATGGACATTGCATCACTCCACCCAACAATTGCGGACCGAATCAACAGTTGATTAATGGACGATGCATAAATCAACCTAATCCTGGTGTAACACCGCCTACTTGCGGTACTAATCAACGATTAGTGAATGGAAGATGCATAACAATAATAGTAGACCCCGTACATTGCAGTAGAGGACAAATATTAATTAATGGCCGATGTGTGACTGCACCTAGCACACAGCATTGTGGTAAAGGACAAACATTAATAAACGGTCGTTGTGTCACTTCACCCACCACACCACATTGTGGAAAAGGTCAAACATTAATAAACGGTCGTTGTGTCACTTCACCCAGCACACCACATTGTGGAAAAGGCCAAGTCTTAATGAATGGCCGCTGTGTGACTGCACCGAGTACTCAACGCTGTGGTAAAGGTCAAGTGTTAAGAAATGGTATTTGTGTGACGGCACCGAGTACTCAACGCTGCGGCAAAGGTCAAGTACTAAGAAATGGTATTTGTGTAACAGCACCGAGCACGCGTTGTGCCACAGGTCAAGTGATGAGTCATGGCAGATGCATAACCGTACCAAGCAAAAATAACAAGCTTCGCACACCAAGCTATCCTACTATAAAATATAATAATTACTATCATACTCAAACTAAGACAATACAAAAACGTCCACAAACTCAACCGTTACAACAATATAAACCACCGTCATCAATTTATCGACAACCTACAACACAAAAATATCAACCGTCGACAAAATCAACTTATCAGCAAAATACGTATCAAAAATACTAGAAAAAATGGGGGCTTCACCCATTAGATGAGAAACTTGAGGTGGTCGCAAATTGCGACTACCTTACCAGTCTGAAATTTGACAATGAACTCAGGCTTTTCCCCATCATCATTGTTATTTCGATGGTTGAAGTTTGCATTTTATTGCAGCTTCTTGGATGTCTTCCTCGTCATCTGGAAAAAGTTGGATTGCTTTTTCGACATCAGAGTAAGATTTAAGAAATTTTTCAGGCTGCTTTAGTAACACTCTTTCTGAAAAAATATCCTTAAAATCTGGGAAAAGTGTAACTGCGGCTTCTATATCATCAAAAGATTCAAAGCAAGATTTAGGTGAAACGGTAAAAATTTTTTCGATACCTTTTTGCCAATCGGGAAATTCTTGTAATACACGAGCCATATGACGCCCTAGTATAGGATATTGGTTTGGATTCTGAAGAAATTGTTCTGTAATGATTTTAGAAGCTTCTGGAAATGATTCTTTGATTGAAAAAAATGGACAGCAATAGAATAAATTTCCTGTGTAATACCCAGAAAGCGGGTGCTTGCCATAAGACAAAAATGCCTCTTTTATTTCTTTATCATAATTTTTTACACTCTCATGAATAAGTTGAATATTGATGTTCGACTGTTCAATCGCGTAAACTTTTGTAATGTCTTGTAAAGTATTCATTAAATAATCATATGATTTTCCTTCACATATAAATTTATTTCCTTCTGACCTTACTAATGCAACATGAGGGCCTGCGCTTGTTTTTCCTAGCACAAACCAAATAGTCTTGTCTGTGGGTGAAATGGATTGAATGTCTTTTTGTTCTGCCATTATTTCTGGGTCTTTTTTTAAATATTTCATCATGTATTGAAGTGATTTGGTTTCATCGGATTCCCCGAACGGTTTTTTCCAAATTTCTGGATAAATGCCAATTTCAAATAGTCTTAATATTCTATTTGAATCTTTCAACGGCAAATTCGGCTCACTTTCTTTAATGATTTTCGTAAATAACTGAGCAAAGCCAAAGGGAACACATGAATATTTCAATAACTGCTCAGTTACAGGCATGAAAGGTTGATCCTTGTTTGTATCTGAGAAGAACCCACCCTCGGTCACGCTTTGATTTTTTTCTTCTTTCTTTGGTCTTGAATTTGCCATATAAAATGCCTCATTAAAAACCAAATGAACCTTATATTATTATAATGCAAATTATCCGTTTATGGTTCCAAAGGATGGCATATAAGTAAGATTTCGGTTTAGCCATTAGTAGAATCAACAACCTAGACTCATGCTAAATCAATCGATTTCTTGCATTTAATTGATAATATTTTTCGCCTGTTGGCAAACAAATTATTTTCCTTTTGCATGGGTATACGATATATTCCTAAAAATTAAAATCAATCAATTCTTATAATAAGAGAGGAAGCTATGTTTCGAGATTATTTTGGTCAAAATGTAGAACAAAAATTTGTCGATGATAACCACGAACAATCATTTGAGAATACGTCAAGCGATGAAAGCAAGATTAATAATACTGATGAGGCAGTTGGCCCTCTTGCATCAATCATGAGAACTTGGCAGGACAGAATAAAACGTGAGCCTTCGAATGATGTAGAAGTAAATAATCAATTTTTTAAACCCATGGAATCATCAGGTCTAAGCTATTTAATGTTAGTCCAAGATGTTAAGCAATTACTACAAACCATTAAAGAAGATAACTTAGAAGCTTATGTTAAGTATCATACAATACTAAAAAGACATGACAAACCATGCGGTGATACTGCGGAAGATTTTAGAGTGGTAAGTCAACTGAAGAAAGAATTATCTGAAATGTTAGCCGAAGAAAATGATAATAAATTTTGTCGTTAGCGTCTATTAACATCACTTCCCTCCAATGTGTTATTGGAGGGAGGATTAACGAGGTGATTGATAGCCGCCCCTAACACCCTATTTTGAAATTCAATTTGCCATTTATCAAAACTAAAATTCATCTTGACCTTTTGCCTGCAAAGTCCTAACTTATGGAAAAATGAAAGAGAATCTACATATGCATCTTGATCCTGTGATTTTGTCTCGACTGCAATTTGCTTGGGTTATTGCCTTTCATATTTTACTTCCTGCGTTTACCGTTGGATTAGCTTCGTTTATTGCATTTCTTGAAGGAATTTATTTTTTCACCAAAAATGAAGTTTTTTTCCGCATTTCTATTTTTTGGACTAAAATATTTGCAGTTTCTTTTGGAATGGGAGTCGTATCAGGAATAGTCATGCCCTTCCAATTGGGTACCAATTGGAGTCGATATGCAGATATCACTGCCAATGTGCTATCACCTTTATTCGCTTATGAAGGATTAACAGCGTTTTTTCTGGAGGCCTCATTTTTAGGTATCTTATTGTTTGGCCGCCAATTAGTCCCGCGTTGGGCGCATTTTATCGCAGCATTAATGGTGGCTTTAGGAACGCTACTGTCGACTTTTTGGATTTTAGCAGCGAATAGCTGGATGCAAACCCCTGCCGGCTTCAAAATTATCGATGGCAGATTTTTTCCGACGGATTGGTTGGCTATTATTTTTAATCCTTCCTTTCCCTATCGTTTTGCGCATAACGTGATTGGCTTCTACATAACCACAAGCTTTGTGGTGATTGCTGTTGCAGCTTATTTTTTAAGAAAAAAACAGTATGTTCAGGAAAGCAGCATAATGTTTTCAATCACCTTTTGGTTGCTCACCTTATTAGTGCCTTTGCAAATTTTTCTTGGTGATTTGCACGGATTAAATACATTAAAACATCAACCGGCTAAATTAGCAGCTATTGAAGCCCATTGGAACACTGAAAAACGTGCCCCTCTCATTCTTTTTGCTATTCCAGATCAAAAAAATGAAAAAAACCATGCTGTCATTGAAGTTCCATTATTAGGCAGCCTTATCTTAGCTCATGAGATTAACGGTGAAATACCCGGTTTAAAGCAGTGGCCTGCTGCGGAGCGGCCTCCGGTTGCTATTCCTTTTTTTGCATTTCGAATGATGGTGGGATTAGGTCTTATTATGCTCGCTATTGTGGTAACAAGCCTTTTGCTAAGATACCGCAAGCGTTTGTTTAATGCCGAATGGTTCTTATGGATATGCCAATATTCAGCTTCCATCGGATTTTTTACAATCCTTGCTGGATGGGTCACTACCGAATCGGGAAGACAGCCTTGGACCGTCTATGGGTTATTAAAAACAGCGCATTCTGTCAGCCCTGCTTTAACAGGCAACGATGTTTTATTATCTATGTTGGGTTACATGATCGTTTATTCGATTATTTTTCCATTCGGCATTTTATTAATGATAAAAATCGTGAAAAAAGGCATTGCTCAGCCATTTTCTAAAGAACCCATAGAAGGTGGTCAACCCAGTCGTCCCATTATTACGCCTCCGGAGTACCATTCATGATTATTGATTTAGTACCGTTATGGACGCTTATTATAGGTGCAGCCGTATTTTTTTATGTGCTTTTAGATGGTTTTGATCTAGGAGTGGGAATGTTATATCTGCTTGCGCCGGATCGACATTCGCGCAATTTAATCATGAACTCTATTTCTCCGGTTTGGGATGGTAATGAAACCTGGTTAGTTTTAGGAAGTATAGGATTACTCGCCGCGTTTCCGCTTGCATTTGCTATTATTATCCCCGCTGTTTATTTTCCTATTCTAGTTATGTTATTAGCTTTAATATTTCGAGGGGTTGCTTTTGAATTTCATTTTCGCGATGCAAAACATACTACTTTTTGGGATTTAGCTTTTAGTATAGGTTCTTTAATAGCTACCTTTGCACAAGGCGTAATCCTTGGCGCTTTCATTCAAGGATTTAAAGTGGACGGCAGAAATTTTGCAGGTTCCATTTTTGATTGCATCACCCCTTTCTCCATTTTTACTGGCATTGCTCTTATTTTTGGATACGGTTTATTGGGGGCTGCGTGGCTAATATTAAAAACAGAAGGCCATTTACAAGAAAACGCCAGAAAACAAGCTAAATGGTGTTTGCTATTAATTCTTATGGCAATTGCTGCGGTATCCATTTGGACACCTCTACAAAATAATGTTATTAAAGCACGTTGGTTCGCATGGCCCAATATTCTGTATTTATCACCTGTACCTATTATTACTTTTTTCATTGCATTATTTACCTGGAAAGCTATTCATAATAAATCAGCGGAGCTTAAACCTTTTCTAGGAGCCATGGGATTATTTTTAATGTCCTATATTGGAATTGGGATCAGTCTTTTCCCTCACATTGTGCTTCCTCATTTCACTCTTTGGGATGCTGCTTCATCACCTGATACACAACTCTTTTTAATTATTGGCACAATGTTCTTACTTCCTATTATTTTAATGTATAGCGCTTGGTCTTATTGGGTTTTTCGCGGAAAAGTTCGAGAAGACATAGGTTATCATTAAATTATCCTCCTGGATTATTAATATGAAAATGTATTCACGTTTAGAAGAAGCTTTTCGCGAACTATTCCATCTAGAACATGTTAGCGCTATTTGTCATTGGGATGAAGCAGTGATGATGCCGCAAGGCGGAGGAATGGCTCGTGCTGAAGCGTTAGCAACTTTGCAATCATTGCATCATACCTTATTAGTTAAACCTGAAATAGGTGAATGGATTTCTGCAGCCAAAACAGAAACATTAAATTCACCTTGGCAAAAGGCTAATTTACATTGGATGGAAAGAGAGTATATTAATGCAGTGTGTGTGCCGGTTGATTTGGTAAAACGTTCTCATTTAGCTTTTATGCGTTGTGAACAAGCATGGAGAAATTTTCGAAAAGATAACAATTGGCATGATTTTGCACCCTTGCTGAATGAAAATGTAAATTTAGTTAAAGAAATTGCGCACATTAAAGCTGCTTCTTTTGGTATGGATGCTTATGATTGTTTAATTGATAATTTTTCCCCTGGCTTATCACAAGGCGTGATCGATCCCATTTTTGCCGAATTAAAAAAATTTCTACCGGATTTTATTCGTGAAGTCGCAGCAAATCAGCCTACACCGCAAACGATCGCAGGTAAATTTCCGATTGCAACTCAAAACAAACTTGGTCTCAGCATTATGCAAACCTTGGGTTTTGATTTCAATCATGGTCGTCTTGATGTGAGTCATCATCCTTTTTGCGGTGGTGTGTCACAAGATGTACGCATTACCACTCGCTATAACGAAAATGAATTTATCAGTTCTGCCATGGCAGTATGTCATGAAACAGGACATGCACTTTATGAACGCGGCTTACCTACCGATTGGTTAAGTCAACCGGTTGGCAAAGCATTAGGAATGGCGATGCATGAAAGTCAGTCATTGCTAATGGAAATGCAAGCATGCCGCAGTTATGAATTTATGCAATATTTATCTCCGCTGGTAAAAAATCATTTTGGTGATCAACCATCATTTTCAGCTGAAAATCTTTACCGATGTTACACCCATGTGGAACCCGGTTTAATTCGTGTTGATGCTGATGAAGTTTGTTATCCATTGCATGTTATTATGCGTTATGAACTGGAAAAACAATTAATTGCCGGCACTATCACCGTAAAAGATTTGCCTGAATTATGGGACAACATGACGCAGCAATTTTTAGGATTATCGACCAAAGATAATTATCGTGATGGTGTTATGCAAGATGTGCATTGGCCATCGGGTGCGTTTGGCTATTTTCCTGCATATACGATGGGAGCAATTATCGCTGCACAATTATTTCAAGAAGTAAAAAAGCAACATCCCAATTTATTAGCTAATATCATGGCTGGCGATTTTACTGTGCTAGTCAATTGGCTGCAACATAATGTTCATAGCAAAGGACGGCTATTTGGGATGAATGAATTACTCGAGGCAGCTACGGGCAAACCATTGATGGCTAGTTATTTTATAGAGCATTTACGAAAAAGATATAAATCATTCCATTGATTTTTTGAACAATTATTGCGCTTTCTAATCAATATATGTATAATTCACGAACATATTTATGATAGAGGGCAATCGTCATGTTTTCTAAAAAGCCTTATAAAACCGAATCAAATTTATAACCTATTGATTCAAATGAAGAAACTAAAGGTTAAATTTTTATTTGAGAGAAGATTATGTTAAATAGAATATTATTTTTTCAACGAGCACCTTTATTTAAGTTACCCACAACAGCACGTGCTCTACAAGGACCGCCAAAAAGCCACATTAATTTATCTAAGGATGAAGGAAATACACCACTGCATCATGCCATTTGGCAGTTCAAAGATTTAGATCAATTTAAATCTTTTTTAGACACAGCAGGAAAGGGAGCTGCTTCAGTGATGTCAAGAACAGTAAATGACAGAGGCGAATTACCTATCGATTTAATTAATAATATGGCATTTGAAAAAAATATTAATGAAAAGCTTTACTCTATGCTAATTCCTCTCATGGCTGCACACCGCTTTTTAAAAAAACTTTCAGATAGGATAGATAGCAAAAAACTGTTGGAAAGTTATCGTTATTCGCCTGCTAGTAAAATTTATAAAAATTTGCAGCTTGCTTGTTCTATAGTGAATAGAACTCGAGAAGCATTAAAAAAGTCATCGACTCATCCGGAAATTAATAACTGGAAGCATGAAGAGAAATTTAAATTAAATGTTGAAATTTGTAACATGCGATCTTCTATATTGCTTGCCCATCACAAGGGGCATGACGAAAAAATAACAGAACTCCCTTTAAAACTTCGTATAGGAAACTGCAGAGAATTTTCAAATATTGCTTTGCATTTTTTGAGATTGCAGGATAAAAATATACCCGTAAAAGAACATTTCGTAGAAAAGGGTGATCATAGATTTCTTATAATCGGTGAAGGTTATAATGCTGTAGTTTGTGATGCATGGGTAGGAGAAGTGTACCCGGCCAGTGATATTCCCAACAGATTGGGGAATTATAGACAGTATTCGGCAGACTATTCTAAAGAAGACTCAATCGTAAATGTCATTACTTCATTTAATAAAAACTTTCACAAAACTCGCCTTGAAGTAAATGATGGCTATGAGGACACACAGGAAAATAATTCATCGTTCTCGATTTAATAACGCGAATTCTGCTATGTGTTTTGTCAAGTGTTCGCATTTCTTGGGGTATTAGCGGTTATTATATTTTTTCCTTTGACCTTTCCTATTGTTATACCCATGTTAATTATATTGCTATGCGTAGGTTATTTAAGAAAAAAATAGAAAAGCGTCGTCTAATGGCACTTTCTTTTTAATGTTTCTTTTGAGTTGTATCTAAAAACTCATTATCTGAAATCAACGGTTCTATTGTGTTATTTTTTACTTTTTTAAAATAACGTGGTTCATGACTTCTCGTATCAAAAGAAGCGATAAGATCAACAACATCTTTATATAAATATTGTGAAGTACCTTCATCTATCATTTTCATCATAAATGAATGCCTATTTCCTATAATGGAATGCGTAGTTTGTTTTAAAAGATCTAAAATACATTTACCTGAACCAAATTTATACCAAGCATTATTAGCTTTTGCTATACTTAAAACATTATTATTAACTTTAGCTCCATATGCTAATAATAATTTAACAGCATTTTTATTACCATTTTCACAGGCATATCCAAGCGCTGTATTTTTGAACTCATTTTCTAGATTACAATCAGCACCTGCTTGTAATAATAATTTTATACATTGAGAAGATGCAGTGTAATCTTCACGTTCACTGCATGCTGACATGAGAGGTGTCATTCCATAACAAATGCTAATATTGACATCACATCCGTCATTTATAAAATTCTTTACGGAAGTCACATCACAAAATAAAGCTGCTAAATCCAACATAGTATGATTTGGCGAATTTAATTGTGGATATACTCCTTTTATAATTTTTTTCCATTTGTAATGCTTATTCAAATATTTTTTATTATCATCTGAAATATCGACTATAGATTTAAAAAGCTCTAGTAAAAGTTGGTCGTTCGTTTTGTTTTTTTGCTCTATTTCTCGTTTAAGAACAAGTTTATTTATTTTAAGATAATCCTTAATTTCTTGGAATAAAATAGTATTCTCTGTGCTTTCTAATGATTTTTTTCTAAGAAAAGATAATATTATTTGTTCAGTACTATGAGGGATGCCACACCTTGTTTCTTTATAATAACTTTCCATTTTTTCTTTGTAAGTTTCTATTAACATACAAATCTCCTTGATTTATAAAAGTCATGCATTATATCCGATCGTTATTTCCTACAATAGGGAGATTATCTCCCTATTGTAGGAATGTTAATTTTTAAACAACTTTTATAAGTTCACTTTTATAAATTTCGTAATCAGAATCGCTAATAAGCACGAAACGTATATATTTCACGTACTGTAGTGTTGAAATCATTTGATGAATGGTTTGTAATGCTGTTTGAGTAGCCAATTTAATAGGATAGCCAAAAATACCCGTTGATATTGCCGGAAAAGCAATCGATGTAATCTGTTTACTGTCTGCTAGATGAAGAGAATTTCGATAACAGTTCGCTAATATTTTATCTTCCGGTTTATCAATGCCATAAACAGGCCCTAAGCAATGGATGATATATTGATTAGGTAAATGATAAGCTTCCGTGATGACTGCTTCTCCGGGTTTAATAGGTGCTAGAAGCTGGCATGCTTTTTCAAGTTCAGGTCCTGCTGCTTGATGAATAGCGCCTGCAACACCGCCGCCTGAGCGCAACTCGGCATTAGCTGCATTGACGATGGCAATCATATCGGGTTGATTTGTGATATTACCTTGAATCGCCTCAAGACTGAGTTGACCTATTTTTATGAGCATAAATTATTTTAACCTATGTAAATATTGTAGAAAATATCTAAAAAAAATCCTCCTTCCCCCATCCCCTTCCTCCAAAAAAAAGCATTTTGGAGAAAGGGGTGACTAGAAGCTACAGCGTCGTGAGGATTTACCCATAAGTTTACGTTACGCTACCACTTTCGCTTTTTTCCAAAGCTCCAACATAAACTCAAATGATTGGCCTTTTAAATTTGGTAATCCCGATTCCTGAGTAAGCAGTTTCATAGCCTGCATGCGCTTGCCAAATTTTTTATTCACTTTTGACAAAGTATCTTCAACACTGAATCCTTCAAAATCGCACAAGGAAACAATTGAATGCAAAAGATCGCCTATTTCTTCCTGAATACGATCTTTATTTTCTTGATGTTGAATGGCTTCTCTAATTTCTCTACATTCATCCATCGCCTGTTCAATAATCATAATTTGATTAGGCCATTCAAAACCAAATTCTTTAGCGTCTTTTTCAAGATTGAGAAGATCAAGTAATGCATTGATAGGTTTGTCCATGAGTTACCTTCGCTTGATAAGAAGATTATTATCTTTTTCTAAAATACGCACATGTGAGTCAACAGGAATATTATAAGAATATTGCGTAACTATGATGGGATTTTCATTGTTGTCAGGTTTGACAGTAAATTGATATAAAGGTTTAGAAGTATCATATGCATAGCCAATACCTGCGCCCATCGCAGCTCCTATTCCCCCTATAACTACAGCTCCAACCACTGCGCCGCCGAAGGTTATTGCTGCTACAGCTGGAACGCTGCCACCACCCAGACCAGCCAAAGAACTCCATATTAATCCGGTAAATCCGCCTACCACGGCACCACCCACTGCAGCAGGTGCGCCAAGAACTATTGCGCCGATTTGCGTACCTTCACGCGCTTTAAAATCGCGTTTTTCGATTTTTTTCGCAGAAAGTACCACTCCACTACCACGATCATGCGTTGTTGCACAACCCACTAATGCAAAACTAAAGATAAAAATGCAAATTGGGGTGAAAAATTTTTTCATTTGAGCTCACATCTTTTTTTATAAAATTGGGTTAGAATGTAGCATAATAACGGCATAATACAAGGAAGATTTATCGTGTATAAAATTGGCTCATTAGTAAAGTTTATTGTCATATTTACGATGTTAATGTCTACGGCAAATGCAAGGACATTCCAAACAGCAGATAATCGATTCATTTCTTATACTGATATAGGTCATGGCAAACCCATCGTTCTTATTCACGCCTTCCCAACCGATAGACGCTTATTTGAATTAGCAAGAAATCAGATTGAAGATATTTTTCGTGATAGCAAAATTTTTCGAATCATTTCTATTGATTTATGGGGTTTTGGTCAATCAAGTCCTACCGATGGCTTAGCCGTCACCATGTCAGATTATGCTGCTGAAGTAAATCAATTATTGGAATATTTAAAAATTGATAAAGCTATTATTGGCGGTGAATCCATGGGTGGTTACGTTACACTCGCATTTTACGAAAAATTTCCAAATAAAGCCGAAGGTTTAATTTTATCAAATACGCAATCTATCGCGGATACCTCAGAAACGAAAGCAAAACGTGAAGCAACTGCTATCGATGTCTTAGAAAATGGTACTGAAAAATTAACTAAAGAATTTAGTGCTAAAGCTCTTTCTGCTAATGCCCCCAAAAGAACCAAATTATTTTTACAATACATATTAGAAAAACAAGATAAAATGGCTATTGCTTCAGCCCTACGAGGAATGGCGTTGCGTAATGATACTTCTCATTTACTTGCGAATTCATCTTTACCTATTCTTATTTTAGCAGGAGAGAATGATACAGTCATATCACCGGAACAAAGTCGAAATATGCATGCGCTTGCTAAGAACAGTAAATTAGTGATTATCCCTAATGCAGGTCATTTAACTAGTTTGGAACAACCATACAAGTGGATTTGGGCGGTTGTTGATATGTTCTATACTGAATAATAATACCTATTCACATTGAAGCACATGAGTACCCCTGGAGTAACATTTGAGATGGAGAAGTCAACATGAAGATCCTTAATAAAACTCTCGCTATATGGCTTTCACTATGCGTATTGACTATGTATGTTGTCCCAGGACCCAGCTTTGCCGATGCGTCAATTTCCTATATTACCGATGAGAAAGGACGTGCCTTAATTTTACATGGACTTAACACTTCGAATAATTCCAAGTATGTCCTGGATGGTATGCCATGGATAAATGCTGCCGATGTGGCGGCAGAAAATAGCACGCTTGGTACCAATGCTGTGCGTTTTGTTATTTTCTGGGACTTAGTTGAACCACAACCTGGGGTCTATGACGATGAGTATCTGGCCAAAGTGCTAACCCGCGTGAACTGGTATGGCTCATTAGGTATGCATGTGATCCTTGATATGCATCAAGATCTGTATGGCCCAGGTGCTTTTAGGGTGAGCCCTACTGATGTCGGCGGTGCACCCGTTTGGGCAACTTATACCGATGGTTTGCTGGTTAAAGTAAAAAAACCCTGGGGTCTTATGTACTTGCAACCCGGTGAAATTCGTGCCTGGGACAACTTCTGGGGCACCACGTTAAAACATCCTGAATTGCGAGTAAGATATGCCGATGCATGGCAACATGTCGCACGCTATTTTGCCAACAACACAGCCGTGATGGGTTATGACCTTATGAATGAGCCTTTTGGTGGTTCATTGCAAGGCATTCTCTTCGAACCCACTGTTCTCCTTGCAACGTATCAGGCGGCCATCAACAAAATACGTAAGGTAGATAATGATCATTGGATCTTGGTTGAGCCGTCTTCATTCCCGGTCACGCAAGGCTTGCCCACCACGCTTCCCAAACCTCATGATCCACGCAATGGTGAACCGCGCATCGCCTATGCACCGCATCTCTATCCACCGACTCTCACTCTGGATAATGGCAATGCCTCCTACTCAGGGTTAAATATTCCTATTGTTAACCTGATGTTATCGACCTGGACGGTATCGAATGTTGCGGTCGCCGCCATGTGGAAGGCACCGCTAGTGATAGGAGAAATTGGAGCCATTGACCATGCGGGAAAAGGCAATCTGAACTACGTTGATAAGATCACTGAACTGACGGAGTCCATAGGCGCAAGTTGGCTGTGGTGGTCAAATGATAGAGGCAAAACTAGCCCTTATCAGGGTGATGGCGTTTTCAATGCACTGGCGCCCCATATGTCTTATCCTTATGCGCAGGCTATCGCAGGTACGCCTGAAGTCCTGCACTATAATCGCGCGAAAAAACGGTTGATGGTCCAATTTGCTAATAAGACCGGGGTCACTGGGACCACAGACTTGTTTTTATCTCCATACTTTTTTACCAACGGTTATATACTCACTACAACAGATGCCGCTGGCACTTGGAGCGCAAATTATAATGCCGCCAATCATGTGCTTTCCATTACAGCTGATCCAGTCAGCAAAAAACATACTTACACAGTAACTGCCAATTGATCGAAAAGTTATCATAAATTATGGGATAAACCTGCTACACCAGAATTTTTCTGGTATAATTATGCACAATTTATATTATATGATGGTCCTGGATAAAAGAAAATGAGCAAATCTTATGTTTCATTTTTAACATTATTGTTAATGATTTCTTTTGCTACGGTAAATGCTGTTTTATTTACCCCGGCATTGCCCGATATTGCCCGTTTCTTCAATATTTCTGCGAGCACCGCGCAACTTACCATAACCTGGTTTTTGGTAGGTTATGCAGTGGGTCAATTACTTTATGGCCCGCTAGCTAATCGTTTTGGGAGAAAACCTGCATTATATGCTGGAATTATATTACAGATATTAAGCAGCTTGCTGTGTGTATTTGCTGGATTTATCCATAGCTTTGTCATGTTGGTATTAGCACGATTTTTATTAGCGCTAGGTTCAGGTGTAGGAAGAAAAATGACTTTTACTTTCGTCAATGAAACCT
>CAYVRW010000038.1:0-20701 GCA_964453575.1 uncultured Coxiellaceae bacterium
AAATATCCCCTTGATAAAAAAACGGGTAACACGCCACGGGGTCAAGTCCCATCATCCTACATGTCATTGCTGTGAATATGAGATGTAGGATGATGGCACTTGACCCCTTAAAGTATTAAAACTGCGGAATCAAGTTTGAAATTAAATTAAAGGAATAAATTATGATGAATGAAGAGAATACAACGGAGCAATCAAAGCCTGAGATAAGTCAATCGCCGGTTTATCAACAAGTATTGAAATTATTTAGTGCCTTTCCTGGCGATGCGAAACAATTAGCTGTATGTAGCGCGCATTATTATGAAGAGACGCAAAAAGGGATCCTGCCCGTAGATAATTACTTTTATATCGGTATATTACTGAGCAGCGCTCTTCGAGAACGCTTCAATGTAGAAAAATGGAAAAGATTTGAGGAGTTTCGAAACTCATTAGCAGAAAAATTATCATCAACACAGACAGCTGTGGATTCACCAGAGGCAATTGCACAAAAAATTACAGCACAACTTTTTGAGGGATATGAACGAATTGATGTGCAAATAGACAAAGAATTTTCTCAAAAGAAGGATGATATCGAGAAAATTCTTACATGGTTTGATGCAGACGATGATAATCCAGCCACTGAAGAAAGAGCGGCTGTATTAGCAAACAGGCTTGAATCCGTGGAACGGACGGTCATAGGAAAATTAAAAAAGTCAAAGCAAGATTTTAAAGATTATTACCTCAAGTGGCATGAATCGTTTCTAAGCGAAGCCTTAAAACAAGGACAAAGCCTAAGCAATGCCATGCAATTTGCCGAACAAAAATCGCATAAACTCTCTGTAGCCTACTTTTCTAACTCTGGTATCGAACATGATTGGGGCATTGGTCTGCTACCAGTGAGATTAAACGTAGGGGGGCAATCTCTGCTGATTCTCGATGCATACATTAAAGAGCTGTTAGCTGAAAATGATGTATATGGTTACACACAACCGATTACAAAGACTGACATCGATGTATTTAGAAAGGAAAGAGCGCAATCTCCTATGCAGTTGGAGGAAAAAAAGGGCTCACGGGATCGTTTTTTCTCTGAATCGCCTAAAGCAAATAAACCTAGGCCAGAGATCGCGGCAGAGGAAATAGCAACTAGTTCTCAAGGCTGTATCTTATTGTAAGCGTTCTTGCTGTTAAAAGATGTGGGGTCAAAAAGGTGGTAGACCCCTTAATTTTTGGAGTTTTTGATTTTCGATAGTATTCCCACCTTTATTTTTCTGGGCTCGCCAGTAAAATTGCACATGTCGAAGCTGTGTCAAATATTTGAACATAAGTAACCGCGCAAAATAATTGCGTTAAATGAACAAAAGAGCTATTATTGACCATCTTAATTCACAATTATAGGTACTTTTATGTTCTCAAAAAAAACGATATTCAAGCAGCCCGATGCGCGTGGAGCAATTTTAAAAACTAGTGTTGTTCTTTATGCGTCTTCATTATTAAATGATTCAGAAATTTATGCAAAAGCCTTGAGTGAAATCAATGCGCAACTTGAAAAGGAACCGCACAATTCGCGTAAAGCCTGGATGCTTGGGCGTCTTTTATTGGCTAAAAAGAATAAGATAGATCATATGAAAGGTGAAATGAAAGATAAAACCGTTGATGAAGAAACACGACTCGAATTGGAAAAATTAGAAAAAGATATTGAAGCAACACGAAACCAATTAAAAAATCTTCTGAACTCAGACATAGCAAATGATAAAATGCGAGCTTGGGCGTTAGGTTATCTTGCTGCTCTCGATCTGGAAGAATATCAAATAAATAAAGAAGAAATGATAAAAGCCGCAAATGCATTGACAGAGTCGTCTGATGCACTTTGGGCAGATGTTATGAATTTACAAGCAGCGGCAAGAGCACATGATGAACCTACTTTTGAATTGATTTTAAAACAAATGCAACAGTTTACTGGTAAAGAAACTGTCGCAGAAGCATTAGCACAAATTCCTGCAGATGATTGGAGAGCGTGGGCAATGGGAATGGTGTCGGAGTCCGCAGCTTTGATGGGTGACGTAAAGCTGTATCAAGAACTTAACCAACCGCTTTCAGCTGCGACTCATGAAGCAGTTAGCAAAGAATCCACCGCAAATGCTATGCTTGCGCAAATCAGTGCAGATACAGCAGAGAAATTGATGCAACCACATCAAACAAGGGCTGTAAACCGTCAATAACTTCGTATACATTAAGGTCAGGTTAACATTTTGAGTGTACAGTATACTGCATAAGTACCAAAAAGTGACAAAAAACATATAAACGAGGATCTATGAATGGCAGACATCTATACTACTATTGCCCAGCTAACGGCATTAGAGACGACACCTAATTTAGTGCCCGAGCAAAAGCAATTTATTACAAATCTGTTAGCTGGTCAGAAGGGGGAAGGTGGATGGAAAAGGTTGGAAGAAGTAGCTCGGTTGCCTACAAAACCAGAACTGAAAAATATTCAAAATAAGCTAAAGCAAGAATTAGAAAATACTCGGTATCTTTCATTTAAGTTTCCTCATGTCAATTTCACATATAAGCGCACATTAAGGCAGGTTTTAGCTGATTTTAAAGGCGTTGAAGAACAAGGTGAGGAGATAGCAACACGAGCGCAAAAGGATAGTAAAGAATTTACGAAGCGTGCTAAAATAAAAGATCAGTTATTACATAAAACAGGTACTCACTACCATGGCACAGTGATTTTGCCTATAGCACAAGCGAATGATGTTCGTTTGGGAAATTCAATGGGCGAATGTTATGGTTACGTTGTTGAATGGTCTAGATGTCTTTCACAAAAGAAAAAGCCTTTTGGCATTAATTTTAGGAATCCGCCGCCTTTTAAACCTATTCCCTATAATTCGGCTGCTGGTCGCGCATATCCAGAATTAAATCATTTGGCTGTTTTAACGAAGGAAATTTCGTTTTTCCAACGCAACCGAATAAGTCAGGAATTGGTATTTAAAAACACATCTAAGGTGGGTTCTTCGTCAAATGACAATGAAATATATGTAGCAAAAGAAGCAGAAAGTCTTCCACGATTCTTCATCAAACCGAAAGTCATAGCGGATAAACTGATTGCCTTGGTAGATGCGGACCCCTCAAAAATTTATAATATAAATGTTGTCGGGTTGACCGTTGGGCATGCTTTGGGATTTTGCAAAATAGATAATGACTACCATTTTCTGGATTCCAATTTTGGGTGGCTTAAATTTAAAAAAGCCGAGGATTTTAAACAATGGCTTCCTTTTTATTTTCAAAGCATGGGCTACGATAAACTATTCACGAGTTATTCGGTCTTTTCCCTTGTCTTTTCAAATCAAAGAAAAAGTACGCCATCAGTTGGGAAAATAACAGGTTTGATAATCTTGTCGCCGCTGATTATCACAGGCATCGTTGTTTTTCTAGCTTATTTGGTAGGAGGTTATATAACTACCAAGCTAAGCCGTGCGGCTCAAAATAGTTATAATTGGCTAAAAAACCTGGTTATGGGGAAAAGCGTGCCGAATGATGGAGCGGAGGCGGCAACGCTTCCTCATGAGGCGCCTAAAAAAACAAAGGATGACTATGATATGTATCGAAAAGGAAATGTACGTTCTAGTTGTTCAAGGATAGCAGTTACTTTGGATGATTTATCATTACAAGAAATCAGAGTCGTTGAGAGGCGTGTAGCAAAGAATTCAATGATTCCAAAATTTCAGGCAAAGTCGCAGCAGATGAAAGGTGAGGTCAAGTCTGACACCAATAATTCTGTTGATATTTCACCATCATCCGGGCCGGAAATAATTGTTTCAGAATCAAAATTGAAGAGTCACGGGATCCGCCAGGGTCAAGTGTCATCATCCTACATGTCATATTCATAGCTATGACAAGTAGGATGACGGCACTTGACCTTGTTTTTTAATGCTTTGGCAACAGAAACATTATTTTTTCTTTTCTAATAATTTTCTTGCTTTGGTTAGTTCTTTAGCAATAAGTTTGGTATCAGGTAATGCGGTTTTATATTCAGACGCCAATACTTTGTTAGGCAAGCCATCAAGAGAGTAATGCGCTACAGATGCATCTTTTTGCGTACACAAAATGAGTCCAATAGGGAAATTTTCGCCCTCTCGCATCCAGTGTTCACGGGCATAGTTAAGGTATAGGTGCATTTGTCCTGCATCAGCGTGTGTAAATTTTCCTAGCTTCAGGTCTACGATAATTAATGATTTTAAGCGGCGATGAAAAAAGAGTAGGTCAACTCGATACCATTCATTGCCAATTCGTAGTCGTCGTTGTCGTCCAATGAAAGCAAAATCGTCCCCCAGCTCCAACATAAAATCTTCTAGGCGATGGATAAGTGCTGCTTCCAGGTCATTTTCAGAGTATTCATCTTTAAGATTAAGAAACTCTAATACAAAAGGGTCTTTAATGGCTTCATCTGATGTGATGGTATCGCTGGCAAGTGGTTTTCGACCCTGTTCTAGCATGGCGACTTTTTTATTTGATAGTGCCGTTCTTTCATAAAATAGTGACGAAATTTGCCTATCAAGTTGACGTACTGACCAGCCACCTCGCATAGCCTCAGTTTCATAGAAAGCCCTGGCAGATGCGTCTTTGACGGTTAATAAACGTACATAAGCTGACCACGGCAATGGAAAGCAATTCGCTAAGGTGATTAAATCAATGGTAGCGGGTTGTTTATTTGCTGGTTTGTTCGAGATTTTCTTTCTTCGAGATTCTCCAGACACTGTCTGGAGAATTCGCTCTCTTGGCCAAAATAGGTAGAAGGCACGCATATTCCATATATTTGATTTGGTAAAGCCTCGTCCAAAACGTGAGGTTAAATCTGTTGCAAGTCTTTCAACTAACACGGCTCCATACTTTGCTCTTGAGATACCGCTTTGCTCGAATTCAACAACGCGTCGCCCAATTTCCCAATAGGTTGCAGACATAATGGAGTTTATTGAACGAGTGACGTTATGTCGTGCTTCTTCCAGCAGATTAACAATATCTGTGTGAATATTTTTATATTCCTTAATTTTTAGAACTTTCTTATTAGCCATAATAGATTCCATTTATTTGAATTTTTTCAAATTAAACCGTTATTTGATTAACTGATGGGAATGAAAGCAGTGGCGAAGATTATAACAGGCATATTGACATCTTCAAGGGCTGTCTAAGAATTTATTTGCAGCGCTCTATATGCAAATAAAGTAATGAAGAGGATGGACCACACCGCTTCCGCTGTATGATTTATGCCTTTAGCTTGTTACAATGACGATGGATTTAATTAAACAACTGTAGGAGCGCTGAATGACATACGCTAGACATAAAGAATTAAAAACTGAAATTAACAAAGGTTAATTTCTAGTAGATTGAAAAGCACCCTAAAGCGAAGCTCCCTATTATAATAATTTTTTGAGAAACTGCGCGAACCCCATGCCGAAACTCCAATCAGCCTCACCGTTTTCCACTATCGAAATCATCACATCAGTTTTTGCAATACCACACTCTCTCTCAAGTCCTTCGGCGATAAGCTGATAGAGTTTTTCTTTCTTATCTTCCGTTCGTTTCTTGCTTGTGATGCTAATCACCACAATATTTTTTGTTCGCGGATAACCAAGCCCTGTATCTTCAATAATCATTTCTTCTGGAGAATGTTGATAAACAATTTGATAACGATCACGCTCTGGTACAGCAAATGCTTCGACCATTGCATGATGACAAACATCTAGCAGTTTTTTTAATTCCGATTTGCTTCTGCCTTCGATCAAATCAAATCGCAGTAAAGGCATGGTATTTCCTCCTTGAAAGAAAGTTACGGCCTGTTTTGTATTAATTATCATAGTTATTGATAAATATCAATCAATTGGGGTCAATAGATCAGAGCATTCTACATGTCATAGCTATGAATATGACATGTAGGATGATGGCACTTGACCCCGTTTGACGTTTACTTAACCCCAATCATAAAAACAAGAAGCAGTTGCCTTAGATGTTTTATCACGGGAAGTTTCATTTATTTTCATATCACCAATGGTATCAGCATGATAAACAGAATAATTATCACTTAGGCCTTTATGATTATTATTGATAAATATAACGTTGTGATTTCCTCCAAAAGCCGCGCTTTCTGTAACGACTCCTTGATTCTTGAATTCAAACCAACTTTTATAATTGTTAGATAATTTACAAACGATTTTCTTATTTTGTTGATCATCCACCATGTCATAATTAAATGATAAACCTGAATGATTAGAAGATAGAATGGCTTCGTTTTGGAAAGGAATACTAACCTGTTTAGCTGGCAAAGAATTGCTTGCTGCTACGTTAAATGAAATTAACGCTAAAGGAATTAATAATAAATTAACATGTTTCATCGTTGCAATTTCCTATTAAATTAATAACTTTAGTATTGTATAATAGCTTTAGAAAAAGTTATACTCTAAAAATTAATTTTATTTTTTACAGGGTTGAGGGTGTTGCGCTTTCATGGCAATATCTTCTAAATATTTCAGATTGTCTGGTGTGTTATCGATGATGTGAATATCTTCCCCAGGAAACAACGTAGATTGCGGGATTCGCTTATTTGTAATATTCGTTATTTTTAGCCGTTCTACTATTTTCGTTGATAGAGTGCCGTTATAAAAAAAAGTATGTTTATCACTCTGATATTTCCATACTACCCCGGTAATTGATTTTAAATGAATAAGAGCAGTTTTTATTGCAGTAGATGCCATGAGTGATTCAAATTTTTTAGTGCTTCTTGCTATGTTTCCTCTAAAAAGGGTATAAACTTCTTTAACTTCCTCTGGGTATTCATGAGAGTTCATGGTGCTAGATAAACCAAGGATTTCTTTAGCAGCAAATCGACATGGTTTGGGTACGGTGGTTAATAACATTTCTAAAAAATCTTTAGTTTTATTTCCATGAAATAATACGTCGCAACCTAACTCATTTGCCTGAATAAATGTCACAACTCCATTCGTTGCAACAATGCCGCGTTTTTCACTCACTTCTTTTAATGCAGTACAAAATTGATCGAGTGGTAATTTATCTTTAAATAGTGGTGTTACACCTAATAAAGTTGCATAAGTTGAATAGATTTCTTCTTCTTTAGAAAGAATCACTACCGATGGTTTGGAAATACCTTTCTCTTGAGCTAGAAAAGATATTTGTAAGAAGTATCGACCGAGAAATGTTTCGGCTTGAAGTGTTTCTTCTGGTTTTAATACCAGGCCGCGAATGTAAATGATTCCTAAGGTATGTTCTTCTAATATTTTCTTTTGCTCGGTGCAGGGTTGGGGTGAGGGCTGCGGCAGTTGCCGTGGTAATCCAATGGAAAAATCAGGTTCGCTAATAAGACCTGATGTTAATAATTTAATTATATAAGGGCTCGCAGCATAAAGAGAAGTATAGTAATCTTTTCTATCATTGTAATCATATATAGGGTCCCAAGGTGTAGTGATACGAAATACACATTCCACTTTTGTGAAATTATATTTTCGACTTGCTGTTTTTAGGAAGCTAGGATCGGAATGACAGCAACCCGTAATATAAGCCATTTTGTAACATGTAGCAGGTTTTGCAATGTTTTCACGAAAGATGGATAATTCTGTAGAAGCGAATATAAAATCATTATTAAATTGTTTAGCTAGCGTTTCTCCAAATGCAAAGCATCCGCCGTTATTTAATTTGCATGTAATAATACATAAGGTAGGGCCTTGTTTTGCATCGCGAAAAAATTCTTGGGCTAATGTTAATGATTGGCTTTTCATTTGCTCACCTTTTTGCTCAATTTGATCTGAAATTGTACACGTTATGGGTGAGTTTTGCAAATAAAATGAACAACATGGTTAAGATTGTTAAAGTTCGCTGTCTTGTAGAAAAATATTAAAAGTCAAGGGGTTAAGCCGTGGCGGGGCTGCGAAGCTTCATCTAATTCCTCAACCGCGCCTCTGGACGATGCTTTTAGTGAATTTAATAAAGTATCATGCATTGTTTGCAAGGTATTAATTCTATCGTCCAGTCTCATAATTTTTTGTAAATGTGCTTTTGCATCGTACGGATAGGGTGTTTTTGCATTTTTATGGAAATGGTACCAATTCCTCTCTTCTTGACGCTTTTGTACCAATTTTATTATTCCACGTTCCAGATACGTTAGTTCGGGATTTCGAAACATGCTATTCCATTGCAGGGATGATGAAGAAGTTACTGTTAATGTACCTGATTTTGTAACAACATCAAATTTTTCATTAGTAAAAAACTCCATTACTTTTAATAAAGGTTCTCCCGAAATGCGTTTATGATTTACATGTTTCATTTCATGTACGAACTTATTTATGTCAGGATACTTTTTGCGGTTCAAAAAAAGCTGTTCGAATGCACAGGCTAATGCAAACATTTCTGTATTTATTGAATAGTAAGTATGAGTCTCCCCACGTTGCATGTCGCTAATAATTGATTGAGTCATGTAACCTTCAGTTCCTGCAATTTCACCTTTAACGTCACTACCTAATAAATGATTCGCAATTCCTCTCTCAACAATGCTACCAAAATCAATGATTTTTGTGATCTCGTTTTTTTCGTCAAATACAAAATTTTTCGGTTTGATATCACAATGAAAATGTGTTTTGTGCAATTCCCACACGGCTTGAATCATTCCACATGCAATAACTATTAAATCGATATCGCTTAATCGATGACGATTTTTGCCAATATATCGTTCTAATTCCTCTCCATGAGCGTATTCTAATAAAACATAATATTTTTTTTGTCCGTGTATTTTTCCAAAAGGTTTGCCTTGTTTTGCAAAAAGATACTTTTGGGGTGTTTTATTGAGTTTTATCAATTTTTGCAGTTCTTTACAGGCTAAGGTTTCATCTCCAAACACCTTTAGGGTAAACCATTTGTCATCATCCATATGTTGAGCTAGTTTTGCTTTGGCATTTGTTCCAGTTCCTAAATGCTTATTTTTTTGTTGGCCTTCATAAACTACAAAATATTGTCCATTATTTTTAATGATTCCATACGGAAAATCTTCGCTTAGCGCTTTTTTAGAGTAGCAGCCGTCTGGGTATTGATTTAATTTTTCGTGAACAAACGCTTTTTGTGAGTCCATTAATAAAGAAGTGCAATGCTGACCTACTAGATGGTGTTTTTCGATTTGCGAAGGAGCTTTGTGTTCTTCCTCCAACATAGCAAGTCTAAACAATTTTTTGATTTTACTTTTATCATATAGATAATTTTCAAGATAACAAGTCAATGTATTTGCATGTTTTATAATTGAGTGAGTTATTTTAAATATTGCGGGATCACTGTAATCTCCTTCATGGACAGTTAGAGAAACATTATTGTCATAAGAAAATTTATGCGTTTCTTCGTTGAGCGTCACTGTTGAAGTTTGTGGGAATTTATTTGAGGCATGTTGGATTAAAAGCTTAGCAAATTCTTTAAAAGCAGACATGTTTGGATTAAAATATTTTTCTGCATACAGCTTATATAATGCAGTGATGGTTTCTCTCAGTAATTGATCCATTAATTTTTTTAATTTTTGATTCAAACGGTTAGTTAATGCTTTATCATTTTCTTCTTGAGTAACCAGCATCACTGATTCTCTTTTCGCTCGCCGTTCTAATTCATCCCTTACTTCATCCATTGCATCCAGAATCATCTTTTTTAATGCTTGCTTAATATTCAAACTTTCAACCATGGATTTTTCATCGACTTCCAGATTGAATGGACTGTCTTTTACTGCTTCGCATAACGTATGTATATGCTGATGAATCATATATTGGATAGGAGATTGTTGAATATAACCCGGTTTACAGATATGAAGCACTATTCCATTTTCCAGATTATCTGAAAATTGAGCTTTGAGAATAGGGGAGTGTTCCATTAAAAACTGTTTTGTGACCTCTATTGTTGCAATGCCCTGAGCATCATAGTCATCTGATTTTAATTCTTTAACAAAATGTTCGTGCAGTTGTTGGATTCCAGCAGCAAGTTCTACTTTTTTTCTTTGTTTTTCTTTAAGCTTGACAGACAATTGAAACCCTTTTCTTTTATATTCATATCGTAATTTTGCTAATTCTTGCTCTCTTGCCAATGCTTCAGGATCACCTGCAAAACTTGATGTGAAATCATGAAAGCTTGTTGGTGAAAGTGTTTTTAGCTCCTGCACAAGTGATATTGCCAATGGATTTTCTCCCGAAAGATGTGCAAGTTTGTGTGGCTGATTTGCGATAAAATCCACGGCTGTCGCCAGCATAACAATACCCTGAGATGCTTGATTAACAAGCTTATAATTTGCACCTTTTCCGATCGCGAGCTGCATGAATCCGTTCATAAAATTTATCATGTGTGTTGAAAGCAATTTGAATTTGTTTTGAATTTCTGTACTGGGAGTGGTGCCAGATGATAAAAAAATCATGGCGACATATAAAGGATCGCTGGCCCCAAGCTCAACTTCCTTTTTTGCCGACCTACCAGCTTTAATTCGAGTCAATTGTATTGCGACATACAAAGCATGATTAAAGTAATTATTCAAAATATCAATCTGAGCTCCTAATGTTTCTATATCTTCTTTCGTAATGTTTGCTGGATTTTTTAGTGAAAGTTCATGTATGGCATCCAACATTCCATCTAATAGCCCTATTAATATATCAGCTTCTGCTTTAATATATGGATATTTTTTAAGTTGCTCTTCGGCAAGTTTTTTGCAAAAGATTTCTGGATTAATTGCGATAAGCATTGGGCCGATTTCTGCTTCAAGTTCAATAATGATCTGCAGCTCCAATTGTCTACGTCGAGTTTCCTTTTCATCCAATCGTTGAGTTGTCAAGCGAGTTTCCTGTAAACGTTTTATAACTGAACTAGTCTCTTGTTTTACCTTTTCTATTTCAGTTAACCGTTCGTTTACTATAAATTGAATTGCAATGTTCAGTTGTAATATGCAATAAACAGATTGTCCATTCGCGTCTAAATCGGCAAAACAGTTTGTTTGCGCTTTCTCATAGAAGTCATTTACGTGATTTCTAAGCTGTGCAAATAGATCTTTTGGATGTTGCAACGCTAATAGTGAGACAATGTGGTCTAATAGGTTATCAGAACTGACAGCTTCATTTCCAATTCCCTTTTTGATTGCTTGAAATAAAATCTCAAGTCGTCTTTCTAGTCTGTTAATCTCTTCTTTAGAAATTTCCTCAGGATCCTTTTGTGATAATTTAGCTATGCTATATACTATCCCGTTTAATAGCGCCATTAACAAATCTGCTTCAGTTTTAATTCCTGCCATATCCATGATTTGATCGCGATAGTGATGTGCATTTAAGTTATTGTTATCTAGACGAATAGCTTCATCACAATAGACTAAAGCAACTTTAAGGTTTCCATTTTCTTTCTTCATTTCTCTTGCGGCACAATCCATAACTTCTTTGGATACAAGTGGGTCATAAGCTTGCTCTGTACACTGAAGTAGTGATTTTGCTTTTTGCATGTCAGCGTCTGCATGTTCATCTTTACCCATGATACGATATAGTGTTGCACGACATTCAAGAGCATTTATTTCATCATCAATACTATAAAGCTCTAGATAATCACTATACTTCTCTGGATCACTATCAAATTCCTCTGAAGCAATCTTTTGTAATTCAAGAGCCCTATTATAATCGGTTAAGGCACCTTCATAATTTCCTAATACTTGTTTAGCCCAGGCGCGCTCTATCAAAGTCTCAATATCATCAGCGTGGCGAAGGAGAGCATCATAGTCTTCTATAGCGCCTTCATAATCACCTAGCCTGCGCTTAGCGAGGCCGCGGCAGAATTGTGTATGAATGTTAGGGTGCTCTTTTAAAATTTCAGCGTGATGATAATCTAATTTTGCTTTTTCAGCATCGCCCATTTTTTGATAGATTCTTGCGCGCACAGAATATAATAATGGATCGTTGTTTTTTAATCGAATGGCTTCATTGCAATATACTAACGCTGCTTTAGGATCGCCAGTTTTATTTAGTATGATGTCCATTGCACACTTAGCAAATTCGTATGGCCACTTCTTTTTTAAATTTTCTAAGGTTTCATTATCATCCAGTTGATTGAATGCTTGCATATCATCGTCTGCTTTTTTATCTTCTCCCACTATTCGATAGAGTAATGCTCTACCATGAAGAGTGAATGCATCATTGGGGTCTATTCTGTGAGCTTCATTATAGTCGTTCAATGCTCCTTGATAATCCCCTAATGCACATTTAACCCAACCGCTAGCCGTTAAATAATCATTATCATTTGGATCGATGCGATTGGCAGCAGTAAAATCTTCTAAGGCACCTTCAAAATCTTCAAGATTCCGTTTCATCAGGCCTCTGTTGTAAAGATCGGGTGCGTTATCTGGACGTAGACTAAGCATTTCATTAAAATCATTTATCGCGCCTACACAATCTTGTAATTCTACTTTATTAAAAGCATTCTGTTTAAGTGTTAAAAGCTTAGCTTGCAATCTATCTTCTTCAGCTTTTTTATATTCTTTCCGATGTTCATAAATTTGTGCGCGGCAGTTATAATGCTTTGGGCCCACCTTTCCTAAGCGAAAAGCTTCATCACAAAAAATTAAAGCGGCAATGGGATCGCTGTTTTCTTTTATTTCTCGTGTTGCACGATCAATGTAGTCATCCCCAGGATGATTAAAATAGGGATTGGTGGATGCATATTGTTTATCTTCGAGCTGCCTTGCTTTTTGTGTATCTGCTTCTGCTTTTTCATTGTAACCCTTGATACGATAGATCAGAGCACGTTCATTAAGAGCTAATGCGTCATCTGGTTTTAAATCAAGTGCTTTATTATAATCATCTAATGCATCATCATAATTGCCTAAACTGCATTTAGCCCAACCTCGATTTATAAACAGCTTAGCATATACAGGGCCTATGTTAATGGCTGCATCTAAATCGAGTATTGCGCCTTTTACATCGCCTAACCTATGTTTAGCAATAGCACGGTTGTGAAGAATATCTTCATCATAAGGCTCTAAATCATGTGCTTTATTTAAATCTTCTATCGCACCCGCATTATCTCTTGCTTTCCGTTTATCTGAAGCATGTTTTTTTAGTGCGGTGACATTAAGCAGATCATTATCAAATTCTGCTTTTTGTTTTTCATTCATACTATTATAAATCTGAGTGCGATGCTGACGCGCTGTTTTGTTGCCATGTTGCAAACGGATGGCTTCATCACAATAAATTAATGCAGTCTTAGGATTTGGATGTGTTTTTTTCATCTCCTTTAGCGCATAATCTATATATTCTTTAGATGCATCTTCATCAATTTCTGTTTGATGTCCCTCAAGTATTCTCGATTTTTTTATATCAACCATTGCTTTTTCAAATTCACCCATGATGCGGTAAAGCAAGCCTCTTGCATTTAGTGCATCTGCATCATCTGGGTTTAATTTAACAGCTTCATTATAGTCCTTTAATGATTCTTCATTATTTTCTGATAAATGATGGGCCCATCCACGACATAAGATAGCATCCGAGTTTTGTGGATTAGCAGATATAACAGTATTTAAATCTGTTATCGCACCTTTATAATCTCCGACTAGTATTTTAACGACTGCTAATTTATGAAGAATATTTTTGTCATGGTTTAAATGATAAGCCAGAAAGAAATCGTCAACAGCACCTTGATAATCACCTTGTTCAAATTTATTATCTCCGCTTCGTAGATAAGCAGACGAGTTCACGTTTGTTGAGTTTTGATTACCCATGCTAAATGACCATCTCGTTTTGTACTAAATTAGAGCGCATATTATATACAAAGCTTATAATTTACACAATTAAAGATAGTGAGTTTTTATAACTTATTGAAAATATGGCATATTTCTATAGAAACCGCGCCAGCCATTCTGTCACAGGGGTGACAGAACAGCGGGTACATTAGATGCATAACGATCACTATTTTTTAACACTAAAAAATAACGGTTGACTCTCCGGCTCTTGAAAAAATCTTTCAATCTCAGCCATCCTATTTTTTATCTCATTTGTAGATTTTATATTTACACCTTTTGAAATATGGATTTCATTAAATAATGGTTGTTGCAATATGTTCTTATAAATATTTAACAAATCTTTGGGTAAGGCGTTATCTTTTTCGATCTCTAATAAACTCAGTATTTTTTGTTGTAAGGATTCTATGGCCCATATTTTTAAGGGTAGGTAACGTTTCCTGCAAAAAATACTTCTCGCTAAAATTGAAGTGCTGGACTCAACATGATTAGAAATCTTATCAATCTTTTCATTTAATAAAGTTTGATATAATTTCAAACATTGATCAGTACTTGTAGTAGCATTAATTTGTTCTTCTAAATAATAATGGATGTGATTTTTATCTTTTGAATTGCGTTGCCATGTAGGTGCAGCTGACATCAAGTTCCATTTTGCTTTTGCAATGTCAATAAATTTATAACCTTCATTCGTCAGTCTATTAATGGGGGCTTTCGCATCAGTATGAGTAAAATGACTGGGTGCATACATTCCGCAGGTGAGCAATACAGTTAGACAGCAGACTGGAGGAGAACAACCCCAATCATTGGCCCACTGAGGGTAGTTAGTCTCTAACTCTAACCGATCAAAGAAATTATTTAAAGTGGATGCTGTCATTGGAACATAGTTGGGATATTTATCAACCAATAATGTTGTTTTTCTTACATCATTTTCAAAGCAAGCTACTAACATCGATGACCATACGTAAGGAGCTCTGTATGGCCCACAACAAAAACATACGGCCCAAGTCTTAAATAAATACTTCGAATTTTTATCTTCGATATTGTATTTAATATCTGCATTGATGAGTCGTGCCAATTCATCCGTCGAAAGATCATGAATGAGTTTTTCTGTTAAATTAATGTATTTACAAGAAGCGCCTGCTTCAATTAAGCAGTCAATCAGATGGGAGGCATTCTTAGTTTTCTTGGTACTTAAATCAGCTATAAGTTGCGATGCATTTTCTGGTTGGAAGGCAGCATAAGTAATCGCATCTTTTTGGATAAATTCTTCCACTTCGGGGTCTTCTTTGGCCTCGCTATTAGCGTAATCAGTTAAACCTTGTTTTATTGTTTCTAATTGTTCGGGTGTTGGACGGTCGTCATAAGCATTTTTTAAGGCAATACCATATTTAGCTCTGATGACATCTGTTTTAGTGTATTGGCTTTTAGAAGAGGGTATACTTTTTAAAGTAAATTCTAAATTGGACGCAGTGAGATAGGAGAGAACCGTAGCATCTATTTCATGGTAATTTCCGAGGATAGGTAAGTAGGGTTTTAAAACAAATTCTTTTTGTTCCGACTTGTCATTTTTATTTTCACGCGATTCCATATTATTTCCTTATTATCATTTTAATTGCGATTATAATTATGAAATGAATAATGTCAACTTCGAGATTGCACAGGTTTTTTAGAACAATAATAAATAATCTGTTTTTATAAATTAAATTCTAATCCCACAACAAGTAGGTTAACTGCAGGCACTTCAACTCCATGAGTAACAGTAGTATAACCGCTTACGTACATCCATTGTGCTGCAATGCTCCAGGAAGAATTTAAGTGATATTCCGCACCGCTGCCCCCAATAAAACTTAAACCATTTAAATCGAGATTATTGTTATGCTCGTCTTGACCACGAAATTTAACGTCACGGTATGCGGCGCCCGCTTTGAAAAAAACATCGAATTTGTTAATAGGAAGTATGAATTTTCCTGCCGAATAAACTAACCAATTTGATATATTATCCGTTCCTGTAATGGTGATGTTAGGAACCGTATTAATAATATATTTGGCGCTCACTTGTGGAAGTACCATTCCACCCATTTCAACGCCTATACAACGGTTAAACAGATAGCCAACATCCATGCCATAGGTAAATCCGCCGCGGCCATTTTTGAAATTATCAAAATTTAAACTGAAGTTTGGAACTACGATAGAAGGAAAAAGACCTGAATTCAGCCAATTAGTGCTGGCATAACCAACATTTCCATCTATATAAAAAACGTTGTTGCTGTTATCAGCCAAAACATCATCCATTGCAGTTAATACTAATACTACAACAATGAATCGATATATGTTTTTTTTCATCGTTCTTCCTTTTTCAGCGCATAGTCTTCAACTCTCCCCATTCAACAAAAAACGTTGGAGGGAAGAGGGACTTTCTACAAGGTCAGGGCTTTAAAAGCGACCTTATTGTTTTTTAGTGAGTACACAATGGATAGGTACAGGTCGTCGACTTTCTGTATCATTGAGCGAAACAGCATTACCATCTACATTGATTTGACCTTTTATCATTTTAAGTGTTAATAAACCCACATCTGTTTCAATAGCAGAGTTAGCTGAATTAACTTTGTATACATTTATATTTTTCATAATAAGTTCGGACCCGTCTGCATTCCATTCGACCGAACTATGCATATAATCATTATATTCCTCGCGCGATTCCGTAGTTACTTTAAATCCCGAGCCAATTCTGTAGTCATTACCATCTAGAGTGATGACATAATCGTCATTCTCGATAACTGTCGTCAAGGTCGGGCCATCATTGCAATTCATGAGCCATGTACCTGAAAAGTCGGTGTATGTGCGATGAGCTTGCTTAGTAGATTTGAGTGTTTTCACAGTTGAAGGCATGACCGAGTCATGTCTTGTTATTAATTTATCGATGAAGTTGGCGGCAAAAACGGAACTTGCGAAACTGCTTGTAACTAATAATATAGCTATTGATTTCTTATTCATCCTTAAAATCTCCATATTAAAATCTAACACTTGATAAATATAATTCGCCGTCAAGACTATATGCGGAGGACAAAAAGATCAAGTAATATTTCTATAGCGAAGTTAGAACGTCTAGTATAGACTAGCCTCTTTTTTCCTTATAATACTTATAAAAGGACGTAATATGTTTAGAAAATTACCTAATGATTGTCATCTCCATACGTTCTCATTTCTTTCTTCACCCGACATCTGCCTTTTAAAAACTGTTAATAAAGAAACAAAAGAATTAACCTCAGAGCAAAGTATATGGAAAGATCTTTTAGAAAATGAATTTGGTTTTTCTCTTCCAGAGGAAAGGCAAGATCCTGAGAATAGTTATAAAGAATTAAAGCGATTATATGCAGAGGAACGAGCCAGAGCTAGTAGTTTTGAACAGAAACAAATTAAAGAAAAATTACGATATTATCAAGGTGAAGGTTATTTAGAACAATTAGATAAATTAAAATCTAACTTAGATGAGCTTTATTTAGAAATCGCAGTTAAATTTAATTTAACCGTTTTAATGCGCCATTTGCTAGCAAATAATAAAAACCAAATAGTACTAAATAGCTTATTAGTTGAAGCATGTATTTCTCTAAATTTAGGTTTAGTTCAAACATTAATTACGTTGGGAGCTGATGTAAATGGTCAGGCAATCTTCTGTGATAACCTTTGCTCACCACTTTGTTTAAGCTATGCGGTTTTACTTGGTTGGAATTTTCCAGAAAAAGGAAAAGAAATAATTAAATATTTATTACAAAAGTCTGCTGATGTTGATGTGACATTTCCTCCTAGTCCAGTGGAGACAGCAACAACATCTACAGATCAATCTATTACTGTGCGGGAAATGTGTAGAAGAATACTATCTGAAGAAATGCCTCCAGCTAAAAAACAACTACTCGATTTAATTATCTCCGCACCAAAACTAACGCCTGATGAACCGCCAACAAAAAAAATGCGTGTCTATTGACAGAGGAATCTATCAAGCGGCATTGCAGAGTTTTATCGGATCTAAGAGGTATTTTAAAAAATTTTATAAACTTTCTAAACGTTGTAATGTATCAGGAAATTTTCTTACCATTAAAATAAGCGCTGTCGCTTGATCATTGGGCTTCGTTTCTCCATGTTCCCATTTTTCCAGGGTTCGTATTGAAACTCTTAGTTTCAAAGCAAATACCGCTCGGGACATATGTAATTTCTCTCGGGTATCAAGAATGATGGCGGCACTAATTTTAGGTAATGGTTTAGGGGATATTTTATGGGTGCGCAGCGTTATTTTTCCTGCTTTGTGTGCTTTCGCCTCCAGAATGCCTTTTTTGAGTTCTTTAAATAAACTGCGTTTTTTTGCGTTCATGATTACCAATTCTCCAACATTAATTTCAGTTGCTTCTTTTCTTTAGCAGATAAATCAACGACTTCATTTTTGGCGTAAAGTGTAAAAAAATAAACCTGATCATCTGCTAATTTTATATAGTAAATAATTCGTATCCCACCGCGTTTTCCTTTTTTATCTAGGCTCCAGCGTAGTTTACGAAGTCCACCAGTGCCTTGTATTAAATCCCCTGCTTCGGGTTGCTCGATGAGAAAGTTTTGTAATTCTCTATATTCATCATCTTTCAGGTAGTCGAGCAGGCGTTTTGTAAATCCTGTAGTTTCAATAAAAATCATTTTATATCCTTATTATACCCTAAAAGGGTATAATTGCAAGTATAGTTAATATGCCGCGCGTTTATGCCAGAGCATTGCAGTTTGGAATTGAGATGGGAATATTTAGGTAATCGGAGAAATAAAAAATTGCTTTTTAATTTTTAACTGTTATTATCTACTATAATTCATAATACACTTAGAGTAAATACTAAGTTTGTGCCAATAAATCCCCCTATCCCAGATTTATGTTGACAAAAAAGTAACCTTCTATATTCTCGCTTTCTCAAAATTATTAATATAGGGAATTAAAATAATGAAATTACTAGCCAGTATTATTGTTATCGCTATTACAGCCGCGATCAGTTTATTTTCTGTTTCAAGAAGTGAAAATATAAAACAACCTGAGGTGCATCATTCTAAGCATGTAGAAAGAATAGCTCATAAAACTTCCGTTTCGAAGACTGAGAATAAGCCATCGGTGCCAGAGAACCGTCCACCCTCGCTAGAAAAATTAGCCGGTCATATCAATAAAGAATATGGAATTCGCGAGGATATTTTAAGATACATTGAAAGAGAGATACCAAATAATGAAATGGCTAAAAAAGCAGCTATTAAATATGCTCAAAGGTTGAATTTTATTTATTATAAAGCCACTAAAGAAGAAGCTATGAAAGTAATCAAGCAACAATGGATTACTTTAAAATGCCTTCGTTATGCCCTAAAAACCGATAAACCTTTATCAATAACAGATGGGATAGATAACTTAATGAATAATACTCCCGAGAGGGATAAACATATTTGGGACATTGATCAATCTTATTTTGGTTGGAAAGCAATAGGGGGATTTCGATCAATGTCGGAGGAAGAATTAAAAGAAATATGTGAAGCGGGGAATTACTGATGAAAATAATCATTTTTTTATTAGGATTTTTGCTAACTTCATTTTCGTTTGCAGATCCTGATCCCTTTCCAAACAATACGCCCGGTATATTTATATTTCATATCAGTGGTATCAATACGAAAGCAATAGATGCATTTAAGAATTTAGAAGCGTTAGAAACCCATTTTATGGTAAAGCTTATGGTGGTATAGCAACAAACATAAATAACGGATGTAAAATACCGGATTATATGTTGACAGATAACAAAACAAAAGTAGTGTTAGGCACATTTCTTTTTAATAGGTAAGCCAGTTATGCAACAAGAAGAAGCTTTTAATTTATTAAAAATGGGAAAAAATATTTTTCTCACCGGCGCCGCAGGTGCTGGTAAAACGTATTTGTTAAATAAATATATTAACTACCTTAAAGAAAATAATGTAAGTGTAGCAGTCACTGCATCGACAGGAATTGCTGCAACTCATTTACATGGCACAACCCTGCATTCCTGGTCTGGAATAGGCGTGAAAGACCATATCACCAAGAAAGATCTGGAAAAATTTCTAACCAAAGATCGTATAAAACGTAATTATAAAAGAACTAAAGTGTTAATCATTGATGAAATTTCCATGTTGCATAAACATCAACTAGATATGGTGGATTCAATCGCTCGTTATATTCTCAATTGCGATCAAGCCTTTGGTGGTATTCAAGTTGTGCTATGCGGTGATTTTTTTCAGTTACCACCGGTTTCCTCGGGTTCATCGACAGAGGAAATCCAGTTTGCTTTTGAATCCCTCGTCTGGAAGAGTGGGGATTTCCATGTCTGCTATTTGCATGAGCAACATCGTCAAGTTAATGATCCATTGCTAGCTATTTTAAATGATATTCGCAACGGTACGGCAGGAGAGCATACAAAAGTTCCTTTGCGTACGCGTTACAAAAAAGAACCTCAAGGCACTACAAGGCCAACAATATTATATTCACGTAATATCAATGTGGATAATATTAATGAACAGGAGCTTACAAATATTCGCCAACAGGAAAAAATATTTAAGATGACAACAAACGGTTTTGGTCTTGTGGTGGAAGGATTAAAAAAAAGCTGTCTTGCCTTAGAGCAATTAAAATTAAAAATTGGCGCAGAAGTCATGTTTATTAAAAATGACATTTCAAATAGGTATGTGAATGGCACTCGCGGTGCTGTGATTGGTTTTGAAAAAAACGAAGGTTGGCCTATTGTTAAAACATTCGATAATGAAATCATAACCGCATGCCCAGAAGAATGGAAATATGAAGATAATGGTATTGTGCGCGCGACTATCACACAGGTTCCGCTGCGTCTTGCGTGGGCGATTACTATTCATAAAAGTCAAGGCATGACATTGGATGCAGCGGAA
>CAYVRW010000039.1:0-20552 GCA_964453575.1 uncultured Coxiellaceae bacterium
GTAAGTATATGACAATCAGCGCAGACCATCTCATTTGGATAGATTTAGAAATGACAGGATTGGATCCTGAAAAAGAAAGAATTATAGAAATGGCCGTCATTGTCACCGATTCCGAATTAAATATGGTTGCCGAAGCGCCGGTGTTTGCTATCCATCAATCCGACGAGTTACTTAACAATATGGACAGTTGGAATACCAAGCAACACAATACATCGGGCTTAGTGGCCCGCGTTCAAGCAAGTAAAATTTCTGAAGCCGAGGCTGAGCAAGCCATGCTTGCGTTTTTAAAACAATATGTTCCAGCCGGTAAATCGCCTATGTGCGGCAATACGGTTTATCAAGACAGACGATTTTTAACTAAATACATGCCTGAGTTAGAAAAATATTTTCATTATCGATTGTTGGATGTCAGCACATTAAAAGAATTAGCTCAAAGATGGGCGCCAGAGATTTATTCGGGAGTGCAAAAAGAATCTAAACATTTGGCGTTAGATGACATACGTGAGTCGATTGAAGAGCTTAAATATTATAGGAAACATTTTCTGGTGTCATAGTGTTGCGCCAACGCCCACTCCACATGCTCTCGCACAAGCTCTGAAGGATGCGATAACTTTTGTTGAAGCGCGTGAATAATAGCATCATCTTTAGGTGCATTCCCAAGCGCCACCGCAATATTACGCAACCAACATTCATAACCAATACGTCGAATAGCAGAGCCTTCTGTTTTTGTCAAAAATTCTTCCTCTGACCAAGCAAATAATTCAATGAGCGTAGGTGAGGTTAAGTTATGTCTGGGATGAAAATCATCTTCCTTGGTAAATTTTGCAAAACGGTTCCAAGGACAAACTAATTGGCAATCATCACATCCATAAATGCGATTGCCAAGCATAGGTCTAAATTCGATAGGAATCGATCCACGTAATTCAATCGTAAGATAAGAAATACAGCGTCTGGCATCTAATTCATAAGGAGCAACAATAGCCTGAGTAGGGCATACATCGATACAGGCCTTGCAGGTACCGCAATGATTTTTTACGGGAGTATCTATAGGCAACGGCAAATCAATATATATTTCCCCTAAAAAAAACCACGAGCCAGCCTGACGATTAATAAGGTTAGTATGTTTGCCTATCCAGCCAAGCCCTGCTTTTTCTGCTAAGGGTTTTTCTAATACCGGTGCGCTATCTGAAAAAACGCGATAACCTTTAGAAGTGATTTTTTTAGCGAGCGCATTTAAACGTTTGCGCATGAGTTTATGATAATCGCGTCCTAATGCATAACGTGAGATGTATCCTAAAGAAGGATTTTGCAATACTTTAGGGATTTCTGTGTCGGGCGGTAAATAATCCATGCGTGCTGAAATAACGCGTATCGTTCCAGGAACCAGTTCATGGGGGCGATAGCGTTTGCTGCCATGCGCTTCCATATAATGCATCTCGCCATGGAATTTTTTTTGCAGCCATTCTAAAAAATGCGGCTCATAGGATGTCAAATCGGTATCAGTGATGCCAATTTGTTGAAACCCGAGTTCCAATCCCCATTGTTTAATGTTTGTAGCGAGTTCGTTGTAATTTTGCATATGTTACAATAGTTTTGATTATGGCGCATTATAGCACAGGAAGATGACATGTATTCCAAATGGTGGATGTGGCTGGGTTTTGTAGTATTTATTGTGATGGTGATAACCATCGATCTTTTTTTGCTCGGGCGAAAAAAAGACCACAAAATCACGGTACGTGAGGCGTGTGGCTGGATGGCTGTCTGGGTTTCTTTGGCTTTGTTATTTAATGCATTGTTGTGGTGGTATTTATCTAACATCCGTGGCGTCGCATTTGCTAATCAAAAAGCCTTAGAATTCTTTAGCGGATATTTGATTGAGCAATCATTGTCCACAGATAATATGTTTGCTTTTATCATGATTTTTAATTATTTTGCAGTTCCCGCCAAATATCAACATAGAGTGCTTATTTATGGTGTGTTAAGTGCTATAGTGCTGCGCTTAATTGTTATTTTGGGCGGTACCTGGTTAGTTAAAGAGTTGCATTGGATACTTTATTTATTTGGAGTGTTTCTGGTATATACCGGCATCAAAATGTTTCTTCCAGCCAAAGAAGAGATCGATTTAAAGAATAATGTTGTGTTAACTTGGCTGCGGCGCCATATACGGTTAACAAATGAATTTCATAACGAACATTTTTTTATTAAGTTAAATAAACTTTGGTATGCGACACCGCTTTTTTTAGTGTTAATATTTATTGAGATCAGTGATTTAATTTTTGCATTAGATAGTATCCCTGCTATATTTGCTATTACGAATGATGCGTTTATTATTTTTACATCTAATATTTTTGCCATCTTAGGTTTGCGCGCGCTGTACTTTTTATTGTCAAATATGGCAGAAGAATTTCATCTATTGCGCTATGGTATTGCGCTTATGTTGACGTTTATAGGTGCTAAAATGCTGCTCGCGCATTGGATAGAAATTCCTATATTATTAGCATTAGCGGTTTTAGTTACTATTTTGGGTACAACTATTTTATTAAGTATAACTTTTCGTCCACGCAGGTGATATCTATGGAAAAGCTGCATATAACGCAATTTGCGCCTTATTTAAAACCAAGACCCAGAAATGCTCATAAGGGTATGTATGGGCATGTATTAATAGTGGGGGGTGATTATGGGTATTCAGGTGCGGTAAAAATGGCTGCAGAAGCAGCATTACGTGTGGGAGCAGGGTTAGTAAGTGTTGCGACCCGACCGGAAAGTGCCTTGACCATGAATGTATCACGTCCTGAAATCATGTGTCATGGCATAAGTTCTGACAAAGCTTTAGTTCCATTATTGAATAAAGCGACGGTGGTCATTGTGGGCCCTGGCATAGGATTATCCAATTGGGCCAAAAAACTTTTTTTACGAGTGATAAAAAGTAAAAAACCTTTAGTAGTCGATGCAGATGCTTTAAATCTATTGGCAAAAAAGCCAATTTCCTACGCCAATTGGATTTTAACTCCTCATCCGGGAGAAGCCGCGCGTTTATTAAAAATGAGCTTAGATGAAATACAGCAAGATCGCGCGTCAGCTATTCATAAATTGCAGAAAAAATTAGGCGGTGTTTGCGTATTGAAAGGTGCAGGCAGCTTAATTTTAGCACCCAATACCATGCTTGCAGAATGTGATGCCGGGAACCCTGGTATGGCAACTGCCGGCATGGGCGATGTATTAAGTGGTGTCATCGGCAGTTTTGTGGCACAAGGGTTTTCATTAGCAGATGCTGCAAAATGCGGTGTGCTCATTCATGCGATGGCAGGTGACCTTGCGTCTAAAGAAGGTGAACGCGGTATGCTTGCCTCGGATTTACTGCCGCATTTGCGTCGTTTAGTGAATTTTCATTAATGAATATCTTGGTTGATGAAGCTGGCATGCTTGCTTTAGGTGAAAAGCTTGCTCACGCTTGTTCTGATACCGCTGTAATTTTTTTGTATGGGCCTTTAGGTGCAGGTAAAACAACCTTGGCGCGAGGCTTTTTAAGAGGTTTGGGTTTTGCAGGTAAAGTAAAAAGCCCCACGTATACTTTGGTTGAACCTTATGAGTTAGCCCATCAATATGTTTACCATTTTGATTTTTATAGATTGCGTGATTCATTAGAATTAGATTTTATGGGCATACAAGATTATTTTGCACCGCATCACATTTGTTTGATTGAGTGGCCAGAGTATGGTGAAGGCATGTTGCCTAGTGCGGATTTAGCTTTTTATATCAACATTCAAGGCGAGCAGCGTGCTGTTAAATTAATTGCTTATACACCCATTGGAAAAAATATTGTCGAGCGAATGCAACATGAAATTTAACATTTTGTTTTTTTTAATCATGTTTATGCTGCCCATGATTGTTGCCGCAGCACCTCACAAAATAAATGCTATGGTGATTGTGATTGACCCAGGACATGGCGGCAAAGATCCTGGAGCAGTTGGGCAGCATGGTACACGAGAAAAAGACGTAGTATTGTCCATTGCAAAAATGCTTGCGGAAAGAATTAATAAACAACCCAAGATGCGTGCCATTTTAACCAGAGACGGTGATTATTACGTCAGTTTACGCAAACGTTTGCAGATTGCACGTCAACATAAGGCCGATCTTTTTATCGCAATCCATGCGGATTCTTATTTTCATAAAAAAGCGAGGGGTGCGTCGGTTTATTCTTTATCGCATCATGGGGCAACCAGTCTTGCGGCACGTTGGCTCGCACAACGTGAAAATCATTCGGAACTTGGCGGTGTCGATCTTAATGGTTTGGAAGATCAGAGTGTTATTTTACGTTCAGTATTATTGGACCTTGCACAAACAGCTACTAATAAAGCCAGTTTACGCTGCGGAGCTAATCTGTTAGATGCGCTGGGAGATGTGACAAAATTGCATTATCCTCGCGTAGAACAAGCGCCTTTTATGGTATTAAAATCGCCTGATATTCCTTCCATTTTGGTTGAGATGGGATTTATTTCAAATATTTCAGAAGAAAATCGTCTTAATAATAAAAAACATCAATATCAAATGGCCACGGCTTTGTTTGAAGGCATAGCTAATTTTCAAAAGAAATACAGTAGTTAAAGAGGTAAACATGTCACGTATTCAAATGCTGACACCGCTGCTTGCTAATCAGATTTCCGCAGGTGAAGTGATAGAACGTCCAGCGTCAGTGGTCAAAGAATTGGTTGAAAATAGCTTGGATGCGCATGCTACAAAAATTGATTTAGACATTGAAATGGGCGGCATGCGTTTAATACGTATTCGTGATAATGGAATAGGCATTCATGCGGAAGATTTAGGTTTGGCATTGAGTCGGCATACTACCAGCAAAATAAAAAACTTAGATGATTTGGAACAAGTAATGACATTAGGCTTTAGAGGTGAAGCACTTGCCAGTGTCAGCGCAGTATCACGTTTAACATTATCATCCGCGATAGAAAATCAAACCGGTTGGCAAGTGCAAACTCAGGGAATTGAACAACAACCGGAAGTAACCCCTGCAGCTCACCCGCAAGGAACCACGGTTGAAGTGCGAGATTTATTTTTTAATACACCTGCTAGAAAAAAATTTTTACGTACTGAGAAAACTGAATTTGACCATATTGATGAAGTAATTAAACGCATTGCGCTAGCTTCTTTTGGCGTTGATTTTACCATTAAACATAACCAAAAAATCATTCGTCAATATCGAGCAGCTAAAACGGACAAGGAATGTGAACAACGCATCGCAAGTTTATGCGGTGCAGCGTTCATCGATCACGCATTGAAAATAGAAAGTGAAATCATCGACCTGAAATTAACAGGTTGGATAGTGCAGCCTACCTTTTCGCGGGCGCAACCGGACTTACAATATTGTTATGTAAACGGACGTATGATACGCGATAAGCTGGTGAATCATGCCGTGAGATCTGCTTATGAAGATGTTTTATATGGCGATCGTCATCCGGCGTTTGTTTTGTTTCTGGAAATTCCTCCTCAGCAAGTGGATGTCAATGTACATCCTACTAAACACGAAGTGCGTTTTCGTGAAAGTCGTTTGGTGCATGATTTTATTTTTAAAAGTATAAAGGATGCATTGGCAGCAGGGCATACGCATCATCAACCTACCGTTTCAATGATTGAGGAAAGTGTTTCAACCATTGCACCCAAAATCAAACAAGCTGAATTTCATTACCATGCAAAACCAAAAGCTGCACAAGTCAACGAACAAATAGCTATTTACCAGCAATTACACGCTGTTCCTGTGCCAGAACAAAAACCGCCTGAATTCCCCTTAGGTTTCGCCTTAGCACAGCTGCGAAATATCTATATTCTTGCCGAAAATTCACAAGGTTTACTTTTAATTGATATGCATGCCGCTCATGAACGTGTATTGTATGAGCAATTCAAACAACAGTTGGCCGCAAAACATTTTTCTGTGCAACCTTTATTGATACCCATCACAGTGCGTTTAAGTGAACGTGAAGTGAACGCATGCGAAGAACATATCGAACATTTTCAACGCGTAGGTATTCATGTGCAACGTTTAAGTCAAGATGCGATAGTAGTGCGTGAAGTTCCGCATGTATTGCGTGAAAGTGACATAGAACAACTTATACGTGATATCACGGCGGATTTAATTCAACATGAACAAAGTTCACGCGTGGATGATAATGTGTTGCATTGGCTAGGGACCATGGCATGTCATGCTGCAGTGCGGGCACAGCGCAAAATGACGATACCTGAAATGAATGCATTGCTGCGCGCGATGGAAAACACCGAGCACAGTGATCAATGCAATCATGGCAGGCCAACCTGGCTGCAATTATCACTTGCAGAGCTTGATAAATTATTTTTGCGTGGTCGCTAATGTCAATGATAGTTTGTTTAATGGGCCCAACAGCATCGGGTAAAACCCAACTTGCCGTTGAATTAGTGCAACGTTATCCTTTTGAGATTATCAGTGTTGATTCTGCCATGGTTTACAAGGGCATGGATATTGGTACCGCCAAACCTTCGCCTGAAATTTTACAAATAGCTCCCCATCGTCTGATTGATATTTGCGATCCGCGGGATGCTTATTCCGCAGCCCAATTTCGCACCGATGCATTGCGTGAAATAGACGATATTCAATCACACAATAAAATTCCGTTATTAGTAGGCGGTACCATGCTGTATTTTAAAACATTACAACAAGGTATCGCTGCCATGCCTTCGGCTGATCCTGAAGTAAGAGCAGCGCTGCTTGCTGAGGCAAAAGCAATAGGTTGGCCAAAATTACACCAGCGCCTACAGACCATTGATCCCCAGGCGGCAGCGCGTATTCATGCGCATGATAGTCAGCGCATACAACGTGCCCTGGAAGTTTTTATGCTGACGGGCAAAAATCTGACAAGGTGGCAACAAGATCAGGCAGATCAAGGTTTGGATCAAAAAATCATAAATATAATTATCGCTCCAGATGATAGAAAGGTATTGCATGAACGTATTGCTTTGCGTTTTATGCAAATGCTAGAACAAGGCTTTGTAGATGAAGTAAAACAATTAATAGCCCGCGGCGATCTTAGTTTAGATTTTCCAGCGATGCGTTCAGTGGGTTATAGGCAAGTGTGGAAGTATTTGCTTGGTGAATACACTTATGAAGAAATGTGTGAAAAAGGCATTATTGCCACTAGGCAATTGGCTAAACGACAATTAACCTGGCTGCGCAGTTGGCCAGATAATACCTTGTTTGATAGTGAAGCAAATGATTTGCTTCTACAGGTATCCAACTTTCTCGATTCTTTGTATACTAGTTGAGATATTAGAAGCTGGCCTTTTACTTACAGGAGGTGTGTGATGGGTGGCAAGTGTAAATGCATGCGTTTAGGCGTACTCGCGTTTGGTGTTTCATTAGGTATTATTACTGGTTTAAGTATGATGCTTTTTGGCTGGTCTGCTTGGTTATGGAGCTTTGGCACGACTTTGGTTGGACAATGGGCAACCGTATATCCAGGTTTTGCTGCTTCATTAAAAGGTGGCTTTGTTGGCCTTGCCTGGGGCTTTTTGGAAGGGTTTATTTTAGGTATTGTGTGGGCTTGGGTATATAACATATGTTTATGTTGTTGCCGTTGCTGCTGTTGCTGTAATACAGACAAGGAATGCAAAACCAAAATGTAATGTATATATTATTTAAAAAATGCGCATTTAATGCGCATTTTTTTTGTTGGAGAAAAAAGTGAAAAAAGAAATTGTTACCAAAGATGCTCCAGAAGCTATTGGATGTTATTCACAAGCTGTAGAAGTAGAAGGCACTATTTATCTTTCTGGTCAAATTCCATTAAATCCCGCCACCATGACCATTGTTGAGGGCGGCATTAAAGCACAAATCACCCAGGTTTTTGAAAATTTAAAAGCCGTTGCAAAAGCATCCGGTGTTGATTTAAATGCAATAGTAAAGTTGACGGTTTATCTTACTGATATTGCGCATTTGCAATATGTAAATGAAATCATGATAAATTATTTTAGCAAACCCTATCCAGCAAGAACATCGTTTGTGGTTGTCGCGTTGCCAAAGGCTGCGATGGTCGAGATTGATGCGATAATCATGAAATCCTTATAAATCTGAAAAGGACCCACTATGTTTAGTAATAGATATATTGAATTACAACAAAAAGTTGATAACGAAATAGAAGATTACTCGTCCATCATTGATAATCGTCCAGGTGTCACTCAAGACGAATTATTTCAACATTGCAGCGAAAGGGAAGCAAGAATCAATAGACTCATTAATGAAATCAATCTTGAATTTAAGAAAGATAATTTACTTCAAAATGAAAAAGATAAACTATTAAAAAAACTTATTATTCCACTTTACGAAAAGCAATTGTGGATCGGCCGTCATGTATCTAGCTATTGGGAACCTTATTCCTTGTATGCGCACACCATGGCAAATAGGGAGAGTGATATAGAAAACTTGATTAAAGAACTTAATAAACTTAAAGTTGATTATTACGCTGAAATGGTACAACAAAATTCTGTTTTTTGTTCTGAGGCTAACTATATTTCTATCATAGAATCAATAAATACAGTTAAAGTATCTCATGCTGCTAAATGTTGTGTGATTTTATAAAATAAATCGTCATCTTGCTATACATTTAGAAAAAAAGTGCTCTATAATTTATATTCATCATAGGGAAGGAGGTCAATAATGGAATTATCTCGTCGTATCATGTATTTACGAATTGCATTAGTATTGATTGGAATTGTCTTCATAGGCGGCGTATATACATTTGCACAAATCTGGCCATCAGGCTGGGTTTGGCATGCTGAAGCTGAAGCCGAAGGGGGGTCGCTCTATCTCCAAATGATTATGGGTATTTATGCGACACTTGGTGTTTTCCTCATTCTTGCCGCACGCGACCCGTTGCGAAACTTAAGTCTTATCTGGTTTACGGTCTGGTCCAGCGTAGTCCATGGCGCTATCATGGCAGTGCAGTCAATTTATTATCCTGGACATATGGCGCATCTATTGGGAGATGTGCCCGCACTATTCATTGTGGCAATTTTATTGGGAATTCTGACACCGAGAGGAAATGATGCAAATTTGAGATAAAATAGTTTCCTCACGGGTTTATTTTTTCTAATATTATCAATATATTAGTAACTACCCTTGGAATTTAACCAAAAACATGGTATTTTTACCTTGTATTATGACCAAAAATACTCTAAAAATACCTTGGAAAATAACCATGTTTAAAAGGCTTATTGAGTTTCATTTGAATAAATGGAGCAAAGACCCCTACCGAAAGCCTCTTTTATTGAGAGGGGCAAGGCAGGTAGGGAAAACCTCTGCTGTTCGTAGACTTGGTAAACAATTTGACCATTTTGTTGAAATTAATTTTGAACAATTAAAAGGAGCAGTTTCACTTTTTGATAAAGATTTGATTCCCGAAAGGCTTATTCAAGCGTTATCTCTTCTGGTAAAAACACCGATCATTCCAGGAAAAACGCTGCTTTTTTTTGATGAAGCTCAAGAAGCCCCTCAATCTATTATTGCACTTCGTTATTTTTATGAACAAATGCCAGACTTACATATTATCGCAGCTGGGTCATTACTGGAATTTGCTATCGAAAAAGTAGGGATGCCTGTTGGGCGAATTTCCATGTTATACATGTACCCACTCTCATTTATAGAATTTCTCATTGCAACAGGTGAAAATTTAATAGCACAAGAAATATGGAATCATATTAATGGAACAGCAATGGAAAGCGTGATTCATGAAAAAATATTAGAAAAACTCGGCGAATATCTTTCCATTGGCGGCATGCCAGAAGCTGTTGAACGATGGGTACAAACAAAAGATCCATTGGCTTCATTAACAGTTCTTCAACAAATTGCTGCAACTTATCGACAAGATTTTGAAAAATACGCTAAAAAATCGCAAATAAAATATTTAGAGCAGCTATTTCGTCAAGTCCCGCATCTTACTGGGAAAGAGTTTTCTTATCGTGACATCCATAGTGAATATCGAAGACGCGAGCTTGAACCAGCATTAGAACTTCTTGAACGCGCCAACATCATTCATATTATTTATCGTACTTCAGGAAATGGAATACCTATTGGTGCAGATACAGATTTTAAAATTTTTAAGGTCATCTATCTTGATATTGCACTTTGTCAGGCAATTTTAGGATCTGACGTATCAGAGTGGTTTTTAAACCCTTTAAATGGCTTTGAAAATCGCGGCGACATTGCAGAAGGACTTGTTGGACAAGAACTTATCTGTTATGAAAATCCGGCTAATAAAGCACAACTTTACTTTTGGAAGCGGCTCGAAAAAAATAGCACTGCAGAAGTTGATTATCTTCTTCAACGAAAATCAGAGATTCTTCCTATTGAAGTCAAAAGTGGTCATGGGAATACTTTGCGCAGCTTGCGTTTATTTTTAGAAACTCATCCGAAATCGCCGCATGGCGTTCGTTTTTCAGCGTTGAATTATTCAGTCATTGAAAATCTTGACTCAAGACCGCTTTATGCTGTTTCATCTCTGGCACATGCAGAACAGCGCGAGGGGCTTGATTGGCTTTTTACGGAAGGGGCAAATGACGACATTGGACGGGAATAAATTAACCTGTCGGATGTCGTCATCATATCATTCCCCACAATTTGATTCCAATTTATCAAAAGTGACTTGACATCATACCCATTTATGATGAAATATGCTCCGATATAAGAATTCAAGAAAAAATGTTTTTATCCCCGCCTCAGTAATTATCAATACAAGAATCGAACGCAATAAAAATTAAATCTCAAATTAAAGAAGGAGCTTATTATGAAAATTAAAACATTATCTATTTTGGCAACAATCGCCATATTAGCAGTGATTATAGTATCAAATTCATTAGGAAGTGATGAGACCAAACCGAAGACAAGGACGAATAAAGAAGTTCATTTGGTTAATAACAATGAACATCATAAAAAGATAAAAGAAATAATTTCAAAACCTGTAGAAGAAAATACTATTCCCATGGCTAAAGCTGTTTCCAAAGAAAAGTTAATGGGGCATTTGAATAAGGAGTATGGCATTAGAGAGGACATATTAAGATACATTGAAAGAGAAGTGCCAGATAATGAAATGGCCAAAAAAGCGGCGATTAAATACGCTCAGAAATGGAATTTTATTTATTATAAAGCTACTCAAGAGGAAGCTATAAAGGAGGCCAATCAGCAATTAATTACCTTAGACTGCCTTCGTCTTGCCTTAAAAACAGATGAACGTATGGCTATATCAAGAGGTATTAGCGAGTTAATGCGTAATACTCCTGAAAGGGATAAATATTTATGGGATATAAGTTCAAAGTATTTCGGCGGAAAAGCATTTGGAAATGAACCCATATCAGACGATGAATTAAAAAGAATTTGTGAGTCAGGAGATTACTGATGAAAATCATTATCTTAATGTTATTTGGATTTTTATTTAATGGCGTTTCTTTGGCTAATCCTATATCTGAAAAAGTACCTCGGATATATATATTCCATATTAATGGCGTGAATACGAAACTTTCTGACGCTTTTAAGAATTTGGAAGCGTTAAAAGCCACTGCAAATATCAAATCTAATATTATCAGGTAGTTATTGCCGTTCGATGTTGTCATTTCTTTGGCCTGATTTTCCTTGAGATATAACCAATTTATGTCAAAATATGACATATTTCAAAAAATGATATATAATTATGAGTAGTACATGGACAGTTCTTTCAACGAGAACGGTGAATAAGCAAGCACAACGTTTAAGCGAAAAAGTACAACTTCAATTTCGCTTATTATTTATGGAGTTAGAAAATCAGGGACCTATAGCAACAAACTGGCCGAATTATGGTAAGCTGCATGATAAAAAAGGAATAGACAGAAGACATTGTCATCTCCAAAAAGGTAAACCAACCTATGTTTGTTGTTGGGAAGTAAAAGATAAAAAACGAAAGATTATTGAGGTATATTATGTCGGAACACATGAAAAAGCACCGTATTAGTGCGCATAGCTATGGATCGACATTAGTTATAATGGATTCTCACGCGACTTATGCAATTCCTAAAAAAGTTGCTGAAAAATATGTTGTAGAAGACGCTAAGAGAAAAAAAATAAAAAAAACAGCTTCCCTAAAAACCATTTTTGACAAACTTGATGCGAAATACACTAAGGCAGGTGCCTTATTAAAAGGATTGCGGTTACGCGAAGGACTTTCACAAATTGAATTTGCAAAAATGATTAATGTTACGCAAGCGAATTTGTCTAATATGGAAAATGGTAGAAGGCCCATTGGAAAGATAATTGCGAAAAGAATTGAGAAGAATTTTGGGACTAATTATCGCTATTTTTTAGAATAATGACTTGACGACATCAGACAGGAATGAAAAATTAACCTGTCCGATATCATTTACATTATACATTAATTCGACGCTGAAGTCGTAGGCGTTGTCATCGTTTGATTTTGGCCTAACATGTACATAGTGCTAATTATTTTATAAGCTTCATAAAGTTGGAAATCAGTTTCTGCCAAGGTTGGGTTATCCAGTGTGATTATACTTTTATTATTCCCACCCGTTTTCAAGCTTCCTTTTAGTTCAAATTCACGTATGGGTGTTAGCATAGAGCTGTCCGTTTTGCTTGTTTGCACTTTCAAATCAGTGATGATGACATCAGGTACAATGCCTTTGTTTTGGATGATGCGGCCTGATGGCGTATGATAAAGTGCAGTTGTTAATTTAAGTGCATGTTTATCATCTAAAGGTAATACCGTTTGCACAGAGCCTTTGCCGAAACTGTTGACACCAACCACAATGGCGCGATGATAATCTTGCAGGGCGCCGGCAACAATTTCAGAGGCGGATGCCGAACCTTCGTTGACTAATATCACCATGGGTGCACCATTTAAAACATCGCTTGGATGTGAGGCTTTTGCAACGTATTGTGCGCTAGGATAACGTCCTTCAGTATAGACAATCATGTCTTTATATTTGTGTGTATTGCGATTATTTAAGAAAACATCGGCCACTTGCACGGCTGTGTCTAATAACCCGCCTGGGTTATTGCGTAAATCTAAAATTAAACCTTTTAAACTGCCGCCATTTTCTTTTTTCAATTTTTCAATGGAACTAACCATAAGATCAGTGGTGGGTTGTTGAAATTCACTGATACGAACATAACCAAAACCGTTGGGTAACATTTTGCTCTTGACGCTGGATATACGAATCACTTCGCGTGTTAATTTGAAGGTCAAGGGTGATTTTTCCCCTTTGCGTATCACGCTTAGCACCACTTGCGAACCTTTTGGGCCGCGCATATTGTCTACGGCTTCATTCATAGTCATATCATTCACTAACTTGCCATTGATGCCGACAATATAATCACCTGGTTTGATACCTGATTTAGCAGCAGGAGTATCATCAATAGGGCTGATCACTTTGAGCACGCCATATTCACCCGTGACTTCGACGCCTAAACCGCCAAAGGCACCTGATGTTGTCATCATCAGAGTTTTATAACTATCAGTATCCAGATATTCAGAGTGAGGATCAAGGCCGCTTAACATGCCGCGTATCGCATCTTCCAATAATTTTTTATCGTTAATAGGTTGCACATAATAATCTTTGATTTGCGCGATGGCATTGGTAAAACGATCAATGTCAGTTTTTTGTAGGGCGTTTGCTTTAGTTTCTTGTTTGGTTAAAGAGTTAGTGTCAACTTCCTTAAAGGCAAAAGAAACAGACGCAATACTTGCGCATAGAACTAAGAGGCTTATGATTTTAATACTCGCCTTTATCATTTGAGGTTTCATAAGATGGTTTCCTATGAGGAGTTCTTTATTTCAGTATAGTTCATTTTCCTCCGAGTTGGGGGAAGTGGGATATTAGGAGATACCATTAAGGGTGCATTTTGGAAAAAATCGAGACAATTTATTGATTTTAAACGAATTAATCTTCATGCATATAACGACCATTTATATGAAAAATGATTAAAATACAATAAATAAAGCCTTAAATAGGCACTAAGTCATGGATTTAATCAATAACGTGCGCAACTCAATCATTTTTTTAAGACAAAGTGATTAATGCTTCCCCAGTCATTTCTTTGGGCTTTGGCAGACCCATTAAATAAAGCATAGTTGGCGCAATGTCTGATAAAATGCCTTGTTTTTTTGCAATAGTTGCTGGGCGTCCTATATAAATAAAGGGGACAAGCTCACTGGTATGCGCGGTATGAGGTTGTTTTGTCTTTTGGTCGAACATGTATTCAGCATTACCATGGTCTGCCGTGATAATGGCTTCTCCGCCCACAGATTGTAATGCTTTGATGATTTTTTCCAGGCAAGTATCTATGGTTTCGATGGCTTTGATGGTGGCCGGCATATTACCGGTATGTCCTAACATATCAGGATTTGCAAAATTACAAATAATGACATCATAGCGTTCACTTTGAATAGCGTGCACGAATTGATCGGTGATCTCGGGCGCACTCATTTCAGGTTGTAGATCATAAGTTGCGACTTTGGGCGATGAAATAAGTACTCTATCTTCATTAGGATAAGGTTCTTCTACGCCGCCATTAAAAAAGAAAGTCACGTGAGCGTATTTTTCAGTTTCTGCAATGCGCAATTGTTTGAAATCTTGCTTGCTTAAGTATTCGCCCAACATATTTTGTAAAGACTCAGGTGAAAAGGCGATTGGCACTGGAAATGTTTTATCGTATTCTGCCAGTGACACAAAATTCACTTTAGGCCATGTCTGCCTTTGAAAGCCTTTAAAATTAGGATCAATTAAAGCCTGGGTTATTTCACGTGCACGGTCCGCGCGGAAATTCATGAAAATAACGGTATCACCGTCATTGATGGTAATAGGCATTTCATCATTTGCATGTATGCTGCTTGCTTTTACAAACTCATCGGTTTCATTTCTAGCATAAGCAAGCTGCAATGCATCCAGTGCTGTTTCCGCGTGATATTCAGCCTGACCTTCAGTAAGCAAATCATAGGTTTTTGCGATACGTTCCCAGCGTTTATCTCTATCCATGGCGTAATAACGTCCAATGATAGATGCAATGTTTCCGCATGGATATTTTTTAAATTGTTCTTCCAATGCCTTCAAGGAAGACTCTGCACTTTTCGGCGGTGTATCACGTCCATCGAGAAAAGCATGCACATAAACCTGTTTTGCCTGATGTTTAGCAGCAAGTTCAATTAAAGCGTAAATGTGGTTTTCATGACTATGGACACCGCCTGGTGAAAGCAGTCCCATGATATGAATAGCTTTATTTGATGACACGGCTTGGTCAATGGCTACAGTTAGCACAGGATTAGCAAAAAAAGTTTTATCGGCAATGGCTGTATCAATACGTGTCAAGTCCTGTTGAATAACTCGCCCTGCACCCATATTCAAGTGTCCTACCTCAGAATTTCCCATCTGACCATCAGGAAGCCCAACGCAATGACCGCTGCCGGAAATTAAGCTGTGCGGATAATGCTGCCAAAGAGTGTCCCAAAAAGGCTTTTTGGCTTGGGCAATGGCATTTGCATCACGTTCTGCGCGATATCCCCAACCATCTAAAATAATTAAGGCAAGCGGGCGAGGTCTATGGGTCATAATAATTATCTCTAATGATGCTTAAAGTAGCGGCACATTATATGAAAATCCTTATAAGACTTCAAATCCGCCTTAGGTAAAGTTAAACTAGAGAGGTTTTTAACGGGATCGCAATATGAAAAGAATCAATAAATTAAGAATAATAAGTCTGATACTTGCACTGTTATTCATTCGTAACGCATTTGCTGATGATATCCCAGCTACCATCAAAGACCCTTATGAAACCTTTAATCGTCCTATGTTTGTGTTCAATGACTGGATGGATCGATTAATTTTTAAACCTATTGCCACACTTTATCTCAAAATAACACCTAAACCTTTAGCTAAAGGTTTCAGTAATGCATTTGGCAATATAGATACTATTCCTACGGTTTTGAATGATGTCTTGCAGGGTAATTTTTATCAAGCAGTCAATGATTCATGGCGTTTTGGTATTAATACCACTTTAGGATTAGCGGGTTTTATTGATGTGGCATCACTCATGGGGCTGGAGCCTAATAATAGACAAGATTTTGGTTTGACTTTAGCGCAATGGGGCTGGGTAAACTCGAATTATTTAGTGCTGCCTATTTTAGGGCCTGGTACAGTACGCGACCAATTGGCTATTTATCCCAATTATTATTTAAGTATTTATCCTTATATTGAGCCAGATGCGGTTGAATACGGCTTACTTGCCGGCAGTTTGATAGTAAAACGCGCAGAAATATTGCGTTATCAAAATGTATTTGAACAAGCGGCATTAGATAAATATACTTTCGTGCGAGATGCTTATCTGCAAAGACGTGCCTATTTAATAGAACGTAATAAGCAACTGGGTAATCCCTATCTTGAAAAAAATAATAATTTAGTAAGTGAAAAATAAATGATTCAAGTCGCTTTATATGAACCTGAAATTCCACCGAATACTGGAAATATTATTCGCTTATGTGCAAACACTGGCGCGACTTTGCATCTTATTCATCCATTAGGCTTTATGCCGGACGATAAACAATTAAAAAGAGCAGGATTGGATTATCATGAATGGGCAAGAGTCCATCATCATGACAATTATCAGCGTTTTCTTGAACAAGCCCAGCCTAAACGCTTATTTGCATGTTCTACTCACGGAACAAATATTTATTCAGAGGTAAAATATGAGCCAGGTGATGTGTTACTTTTTGGACCAGAATCAAGAGGGCTGCCAAAAGAGTTACTAAATTCATTGACTAAACAATCCATTATACGTATTCCTATGCTCGCGGAATCACGTAGTTTGAATCTTTCGAATGCAGTGGCGGTGATTCTTTATGAAGCATTAAGGCAAATAGGCTTTAATGTGCTAAGCTTAAAATAACGTATCTAAAATACCTAGTTAAAGGCATTGATTATGTCAGCTGCAACTGTTTATTTAGTGAAGAATAAAATACATGCATTAGCAAGTCAGGTTTATATTTTAGCAACCGGTTTGCAAAATGCAGCACCTGGAACACCTGGTAAATCGATACAATATTTGCTGGAGTCTGCAACTTTTTTAGAGCAATGCAGTGAAAAGATGGAAAGTTTATTGCCAGAAAATGAGCAAAAGTAGAGAGTTATAAATTATGGTCGTAAACGACGAAGAAAACGCGCAACAAGCTAAATTGCTTGCACTTGTTCGTGAAGCCATCGAACATGATGATGCGCTACGCGTAAAATTTGAAATAGGTGATAAGTTTCGGTTTGTACGTGAACGTTTAAATGAGATAGTAACTTATTTAGAATCAAGCCAAGCAGTTTCTGCAGTAAAAGCGGATGTTCAATTGAGTCTACAAGAAAATGAAGTCATGGTGTATGTTTATATATTCAATGCCAAAGGGGTAGTGTTGCGTAATTGGATAAATATGCTCAGTCCTAAAGTGTTTTACGAATACAGCGTGAATAGACCTATTTATTCAGAGGCCAATGCAATTGAAGCTATGTTGCGCACCAAAAAAGATAAACCTCAGCATGCCTATCTTGCTGTCGCTGTGAAAAAAGCAGATATTTTGCAGTCCATCGATGAAACTTCTCTTGTTAAAGTCAAAGAAGGTTCTTTGAAGTTAGAAAGGTTAATCAGTTTTTTTCATAACGGAAATGAATATACCTTGAGTTCTGAAGGGCAGCTAGTTAAAAAAAATAATTAACGTGAATTCGATTACCTTCGCCTCGACCCCGAAGGTTGATCCAATCGTTTTTCAATATACTTCTCAATTTCTTCCTTGGGATCACTCGATTTATTCTCAAACATAGAACCTTTCGTCTGGAGAGAGGTTTTTGCATGTAACGCGTCTAGTGTCTCCATGATAGGAGAATTTATATCTTTTATACCTAACCAGCTTTTAAATTTTTTAAAAGTATCCGATTGAAATCGCAGTTGCGTGGTTTGTCCCTGCACTACAGGTTTAGAAAAATCGACCGAAGTCATTTGAATTTCTTGTTTGACAATATCTTCTTGTCTAACGACTTGCTGTTGTTGATTTTCCTGTAGATTACGTGTCTGTTCTTGTTGTTTAACATCGCGTTCTGCTACATTATCCTTAGGGTGATCAGCTCTGCCTTGATTTAAAAAGCTCTGAATTTGTTTAGTTTCAATATAAGTACGATGTTTTAGTTCAGCCTTCTGCTTGAGATCTTTTTCTTCCGTTTTGACAATGTTTTTTTCAGCCTGCTTCTTGGCTTCTTTAATATAAAGTTCTTTTAATTCTTTAAGCTGAGTATATTTTTTTTGATCAATCTGAGCTTTTTCTTTTGCTCCAATTCTACCTTCGGTGCTCGCAGTAGAATGGTCTTCATCAGGGGGGCTCGTGGATTGTTTTCGTTCCATTGCGCGACAGCTAGCACAGACAGTACCATAGACGGTGCCTTGTTTGCCGGTAATTTGGAGAAAAGCAACAATCGGCTTTTCTATTCCGCAGATGGAACATATGCGTTTAATTTGTGGTTGATTGGCCATAATTTAGTCTAATGATAGGTTAATAGATAAATCATTAGGGATAATGATAGGGTAGTATACTCGAAAATATTTATTTTTTATACAGAAAAGCATGATAAACCATTTTTATTGGGAAGTTATTGACGAAGCGCTTGCTGGGAAGGATAGTTTAGAGTATCCTCAACACGTTGATTATATTACCTTTACAGATTGAGCCGCAAATGATGTTTGTGGAATTTAATAATGAAATAAAATGGAGAATAAAAATATGACAAAAGGGCCCTCATTACAAGATCCTTTCTTAAATACGTTACGTAAAGAAAAGATTCCTGTGTCAATTTATTTAGTGAACGGTATAAAACTACAAGGATTGGTAGAGTCGTTTGATCAATTTGTAGTGTTATTAAAGAATACAGTGAGCCAAATGGTATATAAACATGCTATTTCAACTGTAGTCCCGTCACGGAATGTAGCCTCCCCGCTAGATTATAGTAATAATAATCTTAGTCATGCGAATGGCAATAATAACAACAATGGACATCATGCACCTAAAGAAAAAGAATAGAGGGTAGTGGTTTGATAGACCGCCCACAAGGTGGCGAGCGCGCTATTCTAGTGCATGTCCATTTTCCCGCAGGCAGTATGCAAGAAGACTTAACTGAGTTTAAGGATCTTGCTTTATCTGCTGGTGCAGATGTTATTGAAGTGGTTACAGGAGCTCGCAAAGTTCCTGAACCCAAATATTTTGTAGGTTCTGGTAAAGCCGATGAAATTCGTGCTGTGGTTTCGCAGCACAAAGCGGATATCGTAATTTTCAATCATGCTTTATCACCCGCTCAAGAACGCAACCTTGAAAAGTTATTTCAATGCCGTGTGCTCGACCGTACGGGATTAATTTTAGATATTTTTGCCCAACGTGCACGTAGTTTTGAAGGTAAATTACAGGTTGAACTGGCCTTATTAAAGCATTTGTCCACACGTTTAGTGCGAGGTTGGACGCACTTAGAAAGACAGCGCGGCGGCATAGGCATGCGCGGCCCGGGCGAAACGCAGCTTGAAACAGACAGACGTTTAATTCGAAATCGCATCAAATTCATTACCGAACGGTTGACGCGCGTGCGCTCGCAACGTGAACAAGGCAGACGGGCACGCCGTAAAGCCATTGTGCCAACGGTTGCTTTAGTGGGTTATACCAATGCAGGGAAATCAACCTTATTTAATAAAATCACCGGCGCTGATGCCTATGTTGCGAATCGTTTATTTGCAACCTTAGATCCCACCTTACGCAGTATCGAATTACCTGAATTGGGATCTGTGATTTTAGCAGATACTGTCGGATTTATACGTCATTTACCTCACGATTTAGTCGATGCATTTTATGCAACACTGGAAGAAATTTGCGAAGCAGATTTGTTATTGCATGTTGTGGATGCCAGTGATGAACGCCGCTTAGAAAATATCAAACAAGTCGAAACGGTATTAGAAAGCATAGGTGCTCAACATGTACCTTCGTTATTGGTTTATAACAAAATCGACCTTTGTGAAAATTTGTTGCCAGGCATAGAAAGAAATGCTGAACATATCCTGCAGCGGGTATGGGTCTCAGCCCAGGAAGGTTTAGGCTTGACACAACTTTATACAGCCATAGTCGAACGTTTGGGTTCCAGCATTATCGAAAAAATGATGCGCTTGACGGCAAAAGATGCTCGTCTTCGGGCAAAATTATATCAATCCGGTGCGGTGATTTCAGAACAACTGCTTGACGATGGAAGTTGTGAAATTATCGTACGCATGCCGCGGGTTAAGCTTGAGAAGTTGTTTGATTGATCATTTATTGACCTTTTTTTACATACGTTTCACATACATTTAATAATCTCTTAATAATTCCTCGCTATACTGCTCAGATTATTTATTCGACAATTTACTAATAAATGAATTTTATTAATCCATCGAGGACTTGTATATGGCTTTGCACCAAGAATTTCAGCATCTAAATCTAAAA
>CAYVRW010000040.1:0-20118 GCA_964453575.1 uncultured Coxiellaceae bacterium
CGTCGCTGAGGAGCGCTCCTTTGCCCACCCTACAAACTTCGATAGATAGTTTTTAATTTTTAACGACCAAAACGGGGGCGGGATGATGAAACTTCTTGCTGATTTTTTTGTTCTTTACCCATTTCTTTATTTAATAAAGAAATATCTAACATAAAATCAAATGATTGAGGAGCAAGACCATCGATCTTGCAAAGATTGGCTATAAAATGACGAACTTGTGCAATTACTTTATCTTTTCCACACTGTTCGAAATATAAATAGGTATAATTGGTTTCTTGAAAGCTTGACTGGATGTCATTATCAAACTTTTTTAAAAAAATATCCATATTTTTTTCAGGAATATTACATTTAACTCCTGCTCTAAGCGCTACAGGTTGGCCCGTAGTAGTATCTTTCAAGACCCAAATATCAACCGTTTCTATGATCTTTGCATTTAAGAGCTTGTATATAAGGACTAACGAATGCTTTCCTTCGTATTGACTGATTTCGAAATCAATACCATTTTTATTGATTTTTCTTGTTTGCATAATTAATCCATATAATTTAAACGATCAAATCGAATCCCTTGTTTGCTGTGAAGCAAAGCAAGGGACCTGAAGTTATTATCTTACTAATCTTTGTGAAAGATGAGTATCATCCGGCTGTGATAATACTTTTGGCCGCACAAACATATTCTTATTAGATATATTGTGAGGATCTGCAAGTTGATTTAATCGATTATTAATTATATTAAGATAAGCATTTTTCGAGACATCAGACTCTATTGCTTTTTTCAATTCATCTAATATAACAACATTACGCTCAAAGTATAATAATGCTTTAAATGCATTGATTGAACAATTATTATTTATTTTATCTTTATATAAGTCAACTTTATGTAAATCAACCCTAGCCAACAATTTTTTAGCATTGTTAGCTGTTACTGCTGTTTTTTCAAGCGGAATATTTTCTTCTTCAAAAGCTTTTAAAACTGCCTCGGTTGTTGTTAAAGCATGATGTTCCTTCTTTTCACGATCGGGTGTTGCATGACCCAACATAGCAGCTTTCATATATCGCATTTGAATTTCAGCAACATTTATCTTTCGAATAGCAGAAGATGCCATATTTTCATGAACAAATTTCGAAATCTCATTATTGAGTTCAGAAACTAATTGCTCAAATGCCTCATGCTTACGACGGTTAAATTCACCTACACATCTCGTATCATTTTCTTCAATAGCTTTACGTTTTGCATCCACTTCTTCCATGCTCAATTTTATAATCGTAAGGTAAAAATCTTTAGGATCTTTGGCCTTGATTAAACGCGCTAACAGCTCCTCTTCAAACTGATGTCTAGCCTGATTTTGATTGTCGATGGTATCACGCAGTTCTTTTGGGAGAGCTTGTTTAAATTCTGCTTTTTTAGCATTGTATAAATTATTATATAAATATTCTTTATGACGAATATAATCTGTATAGGGTTCTCTGAGCGTATTTAACACAAGCAGAAAAGGATCTTTTTGCGGATCAACATTTAATTTTTGTTCTAAACTTTTAGCCAGTTTTTCAAGCGAAATGGGTTCATTGGCCTGGTATAACTTAACCATCAGCGTGGTTGTTTCATCGGCTATATTTTTGGTTTTTTCAATATCATAGCCTGTAAAAGCACATAATCGCATGATCAAAGCAGCTTTAACTTGATTAAAGTTAACAAGAATGTCTTTTTTCGCGAGTTTATTAACAGCGCCATGCACAAGTTTATCATTAACCTTTGAAAATTCTTCTAACACATTAGAGGTATTTAAAAGAGTTTTTCTTTTTGCTAATTCTTTATCAAGCATAGCCAATGTATTGTCAAATTCTTTTTTAAAATTATCACGCTGGACTTTATGATCTGGATCATTGACTAATGCAGAAATTTTATTTTGTATGCCTTTGTCTTTCATTTTCTTTTTTGCTAACAATTCAGCATCGGAACGTTCGAAGTTTTTCTTTATCTCTTCTTTACGAGACTTAAGCAAATTGTTTTCAGGATCTTGCTCTAAAAGATAAAGGATTGCTTCAGTTTTTGTGACAAAGTCTCGGTTTAATTTTTTCTGTTCTTCTTGCAATTGCTTGTCAGATTGCTGGATTGCTTCACCCAGTTGTTTTAATGCTGCCGCAGGTTCTACGTGTCTTGGTACCATGCTCCTCTCCCCAGTTATCTATTATTTTTAATGAAATTTAGTAGTATCATAGTTTTTTGTCTTATACAACTAATAAATATTGTGCGAGATGTAGGAAAGTATTTGTACGAATTTCTTGACCGACATGACTAAAATATGTCAAAGTATACCCTTAGCGGTTTAAACTGCTATCAGTCAACTTGGATTTAACACTTAATGGAGATGTATTAATGCGTAAATTTAGCGTTCTTTTTATTATTGCAGCAGCATTTTCAACCTCATCAGTTTTTGCCTTTGGAGACATGTCATCCAAAGCTTGCGACACGATTGCTAAAGCTTGTACTGATGCAGGTTATAACAGAGATGAATCGGCCACTAAGAAGTTTTGGCATGATTGCATGAGACCGCTCTTGCTCAATAAAACAGCAGAAGGTGTCACAGTCGATGCTGCCACTGTTAACCAATGCCGCAGCGACAAAATTGCAGAAATGAAAAAAGAAATGGCTGAGCTCTCCAAAGTTCCTGCAAAGAAATAAAATAGCCCAACTTTTATCGTGAAAATCGACAAGCACTTGCTGAATGATTTAACTCCATCACTTGTGCTTGTTCGGGTTTCATAAAGCCAAGCATCTTTTATCTAACTCCATGTATTTATGAAACAATTTATTGAATAAACCTTCGATTGCCATAATATATGCTAAACTTAAAGTATGTATTTTATACAATGAGTGATTTGCAAATATGGGTACTAATAAGTTATTTGCTACCGTCGCGATTAGCCTTGGGCAAAAATTAAAAAAATTATACGATGAAGTGTATGCAGAAGACCAATCCAAAACGCCCGAAGAAGTGCTTGCTATACTAGAAAAGCTTAAGGCATTTTGCGAACAACTCAATGAACAATATGCAGACTCAAACCAATACTTAAACATTCTTTTAGATTCAGCGGGTGAAGATGCTTCATTATATTTTAATTCGCACTATCTTAAACACGCACAACAAACGTCTAAATCAAAAAAAACAAAGCGATTACTAGTTGAATTAAATCAAAAAAATAAAAAACATTCTTCTCGAACGTATCTTTACGCTCAACGCCTATTTGAGCCTGCCTCAAAAGATCAAACACTTAAAAATAAAATAGTTGAAGATTCACAACAAGATCAACGCATTGGAAAACATATAAGTGAACATCATTTATTTACTAAATATAACGATGCAAAAAAAGGTTCGGCAGAATATGTAAAAAACGATTTTATGAATCATTTAGATCCTTCAAAACATTATAGCCTTGATGAAGTTGTTTTAGAAAGAGCTAAAGCACTGCATATGAGTCCTGCCCAATACAAAGAAGACCTTATCAATGTTGCCGGCGGCTCTTCATCAAAAATGGAAGCGCTGGTTAATTTAATCGAACCTGGCTGGTCAAAATTACCTGCCCCTACTGAAGATAGCAGCACTATTTTAAAATCTGGCAGTTGATAGCTCTTACAACAAATGCTATAATTTAAAGACTTATAACGATTTCAAAAAGTATATCCATGCGTAACTCCACTTCTACAGCAACCAAGCAGAAAAAAGCACTTTCTTTTATGGATGTGCTGCAATTCGCCATGGGTTATTGGGTAAAACAACCGAAAAAATTAACGGTTATTTTAATCATGATTTTTTCAGCAGCCCTTTTTGAAGCTTATTTACCTAGCGCACTTTCTTCATTTTTAACGGCTATTCGAGAAAATGGCGATAAATCATGGGTTTTGAATAGCCTTGGAGTTTTTATTGGTATCTATTTAATCCAGGCTATACTTAGTTCTTGTGCTTACATTATTTATAATTCCTTCGAGACCCACATATTTAAAGCTCTCATTGACGATGTATTTACTCACGTACAACGTCTTCCAGAACAATTTTTTGTGAATACTTTCGCTGGCAGCATTATCTCTAAAATCAATCGCGCACGACATCAGATTGAAGTATTTGAAGACCAAATTCTTATTCGAATTTTTCCGACTATTGTGATTTTAGTAGGAAGCATCTTATTTTTATCCCTGCGTTTTCCACTTTTGGCAGTATTAATGGTGGTTTATCTGGGAATTTTAGTTATTGTTAGTGCATTTTTGGTTTTTAGAATTTCAGGCCCCGCTCAAGGACGCTATGCCAATCAACAGGATATCTACAGTGCGCATTTAGCAGATAGCATAAGCGGCATTGCGACCACCAAAGCTTACGCTCAAGAATATTCTGAATTACTACGTTTTTTTGATGTTACAAGCGTTTTACGGCTTAAAAATGTCCGCGCTTATCATTTGGGTAATATGGCTGGCCTGATCCAGCGCTTATTATTGGCGGGCATGTTGGCATTAATGATGGGCGGCGGAACGTGGTACTTTTTTCATGGCGGCGCAACCGTCGAAAGCATGGCTTATTTAGCTTTTGCTTATACCATCATGCAATCCTACATTCGTGAGGTGGGAGAAAATATTAAAAATATTTTAACTTCGTCTTATGACCTGCATGCAGTGATGGGTATATTACGCGAAACTCCCGAAGTCATTGATACTGACGTACTGTCTGATTTACAAATTCACCAAGGTGAAATTATATTTGATCAAGTTAGTTTTACTTATCCTGGCAAAATAACACCTATTTTCAAACATCTTTCCGTTAAAATACACGCGGGTGAACGTATTGCATTAGTAGGTCATTCCGGTGGCGGCAAAACCAGTTTCATTCGTTTACTACAACTTTTATATCCCATTCAAGAAGGCCGTATTTTTATTGATGGACAAGACATTGCGCTTGGATCTCGCCAATCATTGCGCAGTGAAATTGCGCTTGTGCCACAAGATCCTATTCTTTTTCACCGTACACTGCGTGAAAATATTGCCTATGCCAAACCCGATGCAACCGATGATGAAATTTATGCTGCTGCAAAACAAGCTCATATTGAGGATTTTATCATGGGATTACCCCAACAATATGATACCTTAGTGGGTGAACGCGGTGTTAAATTATCAGGCGGCGAACGTCAACGCATTGCTATTGCCCGTGCGATATTAGCTGATCGCCCTATTCTTATTTTAGATGAAGCCACCAGTTCACTCGATTCAAAAAGTGAAAAGTCTATTCAAGAAGCATTACAAACGCTTACCGCTGGTCGGACATCCATTATGATTGCGCATCGACTTTCAACCATCATCAATGCAGATCGCATTTTAGTTTTCGATGGAGGACAGATTGTAGAACAAGGAAGTCATGCTGAGTTGGTTTTAAAAGAAAATGGGATTTATGCGAATTTGTATAAGTTGCAGTCGGGTGGGTTTATTGCTGATTAGGGCTATGTGTCACACTGTCTTTCGCCTAGTAAAAAACACCGAACACATCACGCACAAAAGCAAAGTAAAAAATAGACTTATCGCCGAATTTTTTGAAAGACTAAGCAGCCATAATGAAATAGCGGCACCTATGCCCATCAATCCATAGGCGTGCATTAACATGTTTGGGTTAGAAGAACGCTCCTCTAATCCTATGCGATCCAAAATGGCTAATGCAAGAATCTCGTAAAAAAATGCAGATATAAAAATAAAAAATAATAATAAAATTTCGCCCATTGAATTTCCATAACCCCATTGGCGATAAATAACTCCAAAAATCGCAATAGCAACACATAACGAAGATAAAATGCCATGAACGATAAAACTAGCTCCACGAGCGCTTGCTTTTGAACCGAAAAAAATCTTGGCAAAGCTATTTGTGTTCCATTCTAATAAAATTTGAAATTTTTTACAGAATACCGCTGCAACCGAAGCACCTAGATAATAAAATGCGAGTATCAAAGGAGTGAAGTCAGGCGAAACCTGGTGCGCAAGGCTAAATATTACAACTTGGATACCGATAGTGAGAAAAATAATAGAACTTATTAAATGTCGACTTGAAATAGGATCAGATTTGATACTCAAAGTTGATATAGATTGCGAGGACGGTCTAGCACGATTTACACGAAGCATATCGATCATTCCAGCGCTGAATTGAAGGCAAGCATCAATGATTAATGCAGAAGCTACGCCGATTTCAATACCTAACATACTCCATATAATCAACCCGCCAATCATGCCAGCTAAATATCCGAATTCTACCCATGCAATTTTTTGTTGTTGACCAGCAGCCAATGATGCCCTTAATACTCTTGCGTAAAACCAAAAGCCAAATCGAATACTAAGAAGAGCAAAAAATATAACTGCAGGAATATCAGAAAGTTTTGCATTAACAGCATGTGCTTTGAATATATATAAAAGTATTAAAGCTGTTATTGCAGCAAAGATTGAAAACAAACGCGCAATCACATGCGATATTTTTTTAGGAACGATTTGCAAAAATGCAAGTCCCAACGTCGTTCCTACGAAAAATGCTAATATTGAACCATCCTGAAGAAGCGGATGATCAATGATACTCACTCCTTTTCCTAAAATCATGCCTCCACCGAAAGCGGCGATGAAGTTGGAAAGTGAAAAAAAATAATAGTTAGTATCCTGTTGTGTGTTCATTATTATTTCCTTCTAAATAAGCACTAAAAATTGCATATTCGCGTGTACCATTGGAAGTGTTAACGACTTGGTGATAGGAGGGATCATATTTTACTTTAAAAAGACCTGACGCCTCAATTCCTCGTACAAGCGCTTGCATATCATATTTAATGATACTATGAAGAAGAATGAGTGTACCTTTAGGTAGGGGACGAGAAGTTTGATTTAAAGATTTAGCAATGTCAAGATCAAAAGCTAGTTTATAATAAAAACGATAGATTTGTCCTTTAATACCATGTCTTACTATATAAGTCTCTGGTTTGACTGGAGGACAGCGGGTATTTTGATCAGTAGGCAACATAAATTCTGGAGTTTCAGTTGAGCTTATATTACCCAACGATTCAAGCAATCCTCTCGTATGCATTAAGTGTCTTGGAGTTTGAAGTAAAAAATCATCCCAATTCCTAATATATTCATCATGTGTATCTCGCATGACAGAAACACCCGTTAATATTTCCAGGGGGCGATTTTGGAAAATGCTTTGTATCATAGAAAAAAATTCTGTTTCTTGATCTTGGTAATTATTTCCTAAACAATTCCCAAAATATGTCACTAACATACTGCAAGATTGTGGTAGAAAATCATCATAAATAATTTTTTTTCTTTTGAACTCATTTCTTGCATGGTCAACTGCTTCTCTTAATCCTGAGAATATATCAGCTACTATCCCACCACATATAAGTTGACCGCTTTCAATTTCAGGCATTAATACTTCTTTTAGAAGACCGATATGATCTCTTAATAACTTTTGCGATGAATCAATTGCAAGATAATGTATCTTCTGATCTGAATTAGCTAAGATTTTTTTAAGTAATCCAATCTCAGCCAGACCTTCTCCTGGAGCCAACCCCACTATTCCGAGAATTTGTTTATCTTTAATTATACGATTCTTAATGCCTAATTGTTCCCATGCACCACTTTCATACTCAACTCGAATCTCTGCTTCTTTACTAGAATATGTTTCCCACCAACGAGCTGACCATTCTAGAAAATATAAACTTGGAAGAGGCAAAACTGCTTTTTCAATGAGGGCACATGCTACTTCTTCCGCTTTGATGGCTGGTGGATTGAGCAATAATACTATAGGGTCAAAATCGTGAGTTTTATAATCTTGTATATCATGATTTTTTATTCTTTTGATTAGTTGAAATAGCCCTCGTGATGCTTTAAGTTGAAAATCATGATTAAATTTATCTAAGGTTTTACCAAGATTTAATACAGAGGTACGTAAAGTATTATCAGGAATGTGTCCATTAATAATTTTCTTTTTATTAAATATCTCTCTGATGTTTCCATAAGTTAAAGGCTGTTTGGAATCAAGTAGAGCCAAGAAAACTAATACCTTGATAGAAGGCTGAGGAACTAGTCCAGGTTGAAACAAAGCATGTCTATTGTCTAACCATTCATTAAACATATCAACGTTTGCATGCCAGGTGTTAATAATGCTCGTATCTTCTATTTCCATAGTTATATACCTTTCATTAAAGAGCAAATAAATTTGCATATGTTATCAATTCATTTTTATCGGGTCTTTAAAAAAATGATTTTTAAGCGAATGTTTAAGAACAAAAAATTTTTAAAAATGTTCTTGATAGTTTTATATTGTTTATGTAAATTCCGTATTTATAAATGATATGGAATGTTCATGAACGTTCTTAGTGTTTTATACATGAGTTTTAGCGAAAAAGGAAGCAGAATTATGATTGAGATCATACAACCATTAATCAACAAGGAAGTCAGTCAATGAACCCTTCCCATCTTCTTACCCAAACCCCCTCTTTAAATTTATTCTTTTTGAATTGCCTCAATTTAGATCAAAAAACCCAATGTTCGATTAAATTCATATCTAGCAAATCTTATATATATTTTTTATGGAGAAAAAAATAATCATGTCTTCTATTGAACCATTACATCGCTTAATGATAAGTAATTTGAATAAATTTACGAAAAATGAGCGAATAATTTTGGAAGCACGCATTTTTTCAGGAATCTGCGACGAACTTAACAATTTTTTTAAAAAACAATATAAAGAATATTTCAGTTTAATAAAATTCACTATTGAAACGGAGAATACAATGCTTGATGCACATTTTATATGTTCAGTTATTAAAGATATCTTATCTACAAATGAATACACCATTGCTGGAATTGCTCATTACGTGAATGTACACGAGGATATTTTGCATGAAATTATTACAGGTCGAAATACCAATCCTTCGGCTATTTTGCTACAAAAAGTTATTAATTTGCATCGATCTGTTCGGGCAGATCTTTATCGTGAAATTATCAATAAAATTGCGGATGATAATGCTGCATAAGTAAAACTGAATAAATTTAGTTAAAATATTTGATTTATAGCGGAAACCTACTCAGTCCGCTATAATGATATTAGTCAAGAAATTCAGCTTATGAGTTCTGAAGCATCATACCATCTCAGAGACCGGAAGACATAATGAATAAATAACCACGAACAACAACTACCTAGGCTTCGGCGATTTCCTCAAAGCCTCTTTATCCAATTGCCCCGCCTTTTTATCATCAGCAGGAGTCACAGATGAATTTGTTTTGCTGATTTGCTCCATAACATTCTGTGTTCTGTCACTGTGTTCTCTTAATGATTTTGCATTCTTATTAGCTTGCAACGCCGCATTTGTAACTTCTTTTTGTAAGTTTGGCATTGCGTTTGGGTCATTTAAATAACCCGTATTCTTAAATACATTATTCCCTGTATCTATCATGCGTTGCACCAATCCTGGACGAGCTATAGATTCCGTAAATGGCTCCCTGCAAGCAAGATTATCGCTACCCATTAGAGCCTTATATTCTTTGCAAGCTCTTTCTTTTTCAGATTTTTTTAATCGAGGTTCTAATCGAACTTTCTCCGCTTGAAGAACTAAATTTCTTACATTCATATAATAATTAAAAACTGTTTCCAAGTGCTTCTTACCAGATTCATTATCCTCAATCGTGTTTAGCGTATTGATCACCTCATTACTTGTATAATTTTTAATTTTTCTTATGACCCATTCTTTTGTTCTATCAAAATCGGTTTGAACTTTGTTTTTTATTATCATTGTAGACACAATAGGAAGGTGATCACTCTTGCTGCTCGGAACCACAACAACAGGAGTTGGAGTAACTTCACCAGACACCAAAACTCTATCCAGTGTTCCTTCTGCATAACAACACTCTTTGGTTGCGCCATCACATCGTTTATTCTTTTTATTTGGGATAATTAAATGTCCTTCTTTGTCTTTTGCTTTATTATAAGTATTTGGAGCGAGCCCTTTATCAGTTTTTTCTTCAAAATTTACTGGTTTAAAATCCAGAGCCGTGACATATCGCGCAGCTGATTTATCAAAATTATCTGGGCCTAGAGGATCATAATGTTCTTCCATTCCATTCTTTTTTACTTGAACATGACGATGATTAAGGTCTCCCATCATGATATCAACATTGGTACTTCTATTTTTTATCATCTCATAAGTCAAGTAATCTTTTTCTTTGAATCCCTCGAGTTGTTTTACCATAGCACTCGCTGCTTCAACTTTAAGATGATCATAATTCGAATCAAGATGCATACCGGAAAAAGAAAACTTTTGGTCGCCCATCGTCATATGACAAGCAACTCCACCTTTATTGCTTCCTTTCAATCCTTCACCCTGATAAATTTCCCAGTCTATCTTTGGTGTGGGTATTAAATCAGATTTACTTAATATCGTTAGCGAAACCCTCCCAGGTTCTAGTAGTTTAGTCCTCGTGTCATAGGATTTCTCAGTTTTAATATAAGGGATGCTCTGATACTGATCCAATTTCGATTTTAATACTCCTCCTAGCAACTGTGGATTATTTTTTTCATCAGAACCAGGACGTGCCTCCTCTTGTCCGGCAATGACGATGATATCGGGCGCACGACCATTAACTGTAATTTTTTTCAGAAGCTCATCGGTATCACCGCCATATTTATTTTCCATATTCCATGAAATCATAGCAATGGATATCTCTTTTTGCGCACGTATTGTTTGTGCAATCACAGCTGTGGATGAGGATTTACGTTCGTGTGACATATTATTAAGCCTCTTAAGTAAGGCTATATCTTATTCTTATATAATAACACATATGCTTAGAGATATTTTATACATATAGTTTTGTTTTGTTAATGTATTGTGCATTATCAGACTGATAGGTGTGTAAGTCACCTGACCACCTATCACCTCTTTCTAGCTTTTATCTTAATTTAAAATTCGTTTCTACTTTCTCCTCTGGCACGCGCGGATCTTTCGGTTCAACCGGTTTTAAATATGGCAATAAAACAACATGAATAAGCGCCGTTGGAAAATTTGATAAAATACTAGAATCATGCGTGATTATCGATGCCGCTTTTTCATAATCTTGCAAATCTTCTTTATATTTTTTCAGTGCTTTGCTGTAACTTAAACCTTGTAGTGATAATGCAAAAAAGGCTCCTTGTCTCCTCTTAATAGTTGCGCCGGTTGCATCTCTATAGTTCAATTCATTCTCTAGCGACCGCTTTGCATAATCATAAGGAATTCCTCCTCCTTGAGCTTTTTCAACTGGAGATGCTTTATATTCTAATAACAAGTTTACGATGGTTTCATCGGCGTATTCTGCAGCTGTGAAAAGAGGGGTTCTATCGAGTTTATTTTTCTGGTTAGGATTGGCTTTGTTTTCCAATAATACTTTTACAGCCTCGACATTACGCGATAAAACTGCTCTGTTGAGTGCTGAAGTAAAATTAGAATTATCCATATGATTAACATCTGCTTTCTGTTCTATTAAGTATTTTAGACATGGAATATCAATTTCACTATCACAGCACCAAAATAGGGCTGCACGTCCCTCTTCATTGGGATGATTTACATCAGCTTTACTCTCTACAAGATTTTTTAGAGTTTTTAACCTATTCCCTCTACCCCAACGGGCTGCCTCCACCAATTCTTTTCCTTTTTTAGATTTTAACCACCTGAACATATTTTTTCCTCTATTGCATAATTATTTATTAATTCGCTGTTAATGCAGTTTACACTACTGAGATAGAGCTAGATACGGCATTAATCGCCCTATATATATACCCGTTACAAGATTCTAAGATATACGTATTAAATACTTAGCTCATAGAAAAATATTGCTTCTGTATTAGAAGGTGTATTAAAATTCAAAAAAATGATCTTATATTATATTGTTTTTATTTTAATGTATAAAATGTGAGCATATTTCGTGACCTCTAATCTTTTATCACAACAATTAACCATCCTTGATCAACCCATCGATGCATTATCTATGTTGAAACAATTACCAGGTTATGTGATTTGCATGGACAGAGAACATAAATTTAATTATTTTACGAATGACCATACAGCCTATACTATTGGTTATGATAAGGCAGAAAATGTCTATGGACAAAAAATTGAGGATATACGCTGCAAAGCTGCTGAGTGTACTGATATTTTCAAAGAACAAAATAACTTGATATTCGAAAATAGACAAACCCTCAAGATAATCGATATACATCCCTATCGAAATGATGAAGTAAAATCATTGCTAACCTATAAATTTCCGCTCATTGATCATAATCAAAATGTAGTTGCCGTAACCATGCATGCAAATGATATTTCGCATACTTTTTTATATAAAATGGCTATGATACTTGCCAATAATGATAAAAAATTTCGTTCTAATAATATGAATCAACGAAACTATAATATTGTTGAATCATTTGAAAAATTTAATTTAACTAATCGCGAAACAGAATGTTTGTTTTATCTTGTAAGAGGAAAAACAGCAAAACAAATGGCCGCTATTCTTTCCATTTCTTTTAGAACTATTGAAAAACATATTTCTAACATTAAACATAAATTAAATTGTACCACCAAATCCGATTTAATTGATAAAGCGATACAACATAATTTTATAAATTATTTGCCCGAAAGTATTGTGTTTCATTCAAAAACCAATATATCCATTATTATTCCTTAAAATTTAATCGTTCTTTTCTCAGAAGTTTCCACTTCCTGCGCAAGCACACGCGGATCTTTCGGTTCAACGGGTTTTAAATATGGCAATAAAATGATATGAATGAGCGCCGTTGGGAAGTTTAATAAAGCATCAAAGCAATACGTCTGCACTATCTTTTCATAGTCTTGCAAGTCTTGTTTATACTTTCTCATTGCTTCGAAGTAACTTAAACCTTCTAGTGACAATGCAAAGCAAGTTCCTTGTCGCCTTTTAATTGCTTTGTCGGATTCGTTTTTCGAATGCCCTAGTCGAAACATTGCATAATCATAAGCAGTTCCTTGCCCAGTGTCTTCCCATGGAGATGCTTTATATTCTATTAGCAAGTTTACAATGGTTTCATTGGCGTATTCCGCAGCTGTCAAAAGAGGCGTTTCATCATTCTTACCTTTTTGATTAGGATCAGCTTTGTGTTCTAATAACACTTTCACAACCTCCGCATTACGCACTAAAACTGCTCTTTTGAGCGCTGTAAAACCTAAAGAATCACCATGATTAACATCTGCTTTATGTTCTATTAGATATTTTATAATTGGAATATCATTCGCAGAAGCACAGCACCAATAAAGAACTGTATGTCCACTTTCGACATGGTTTACGTCAGCCTTACTTTCAAGGAGATCTTTAATGATTTCAAACCTGTTGGTGCTATTCCAACGGGCTGCATGTGATAATTCTTTTCCTTTCTTATCTGCAATATCTTTGACATTAGATTTTAACCAACTCAACATAGCTTTACCTCATTATTTAGCTTATCGCAAACCCAAAGTAACCAAAGCGTCATTTGCTTCTTTTAATATTTCTGGATCATTATTTTCTGATATTTTAAAAAAAAGTTTAGGATAGATGTTAGGACTGAATTCATGATAATTTCGTATAATATTTTGGTCCTTTTGGTCAACTTCCAATGCATTTAAACTCGAATGTGTAAGTGCAATGAACTCACCCAAGGTAGTTTTTGAACGTTTTTCAGAAAAGCAATTGGCAGATACCATTTCGCCTTGCAGTTTATTAATTTTATTTTCCAATGACTTAACATAATGGTATTTAATTGCATGGGTTGCACCAATTAAAGGAACGGTAGCACCCGTTAAGGCGCATGCAAATAATAATCTGCCTGCTTCTAAGACTGGACCAAAACATTCACCAATAGGTGAAAAAATGTTGCGTATTGATGTTTCATCCACACAATAACTAGTGCTTGAACAGGCGCATAATTTCATTGGTAAGGTAAATCTAACTATTTCAGAAGCTAAAAAGGGAAAAATAAATGCATCAGCAGCACCCAGAGTATATTTTGTTCGCCCATATCCATGAAATTTGTAAGCGATATCATGATCGCCATAAATAAGATCAAAAGCTTGTGTCACGCCTTCTGTTAGATTATTTTTTAATATTTTAGATAGCATTTGGAATCCTTAAATAAATTTAGAAAATAGATTATAATGATTCTGTGCATTTAAGGAAGTTAAACTTGAAATAATTAGCAAAGTGCACTTGCCTATTGTCAAGCGTATTAAATAAGTAATATCATTTATAAATATTTACATATGAGGGAAATGCAAAATGCCAGGATATCACGAAAATTCCCGTAAGCTTATAGTTAAAAGTTTGGGTGCTAGCAGCCTAACATTACTGACCGGAGCTTTTTTGTTTGAAGCATCACCAGTTATTCTGGGTAGTGCAGCGATACTAGCAGGTATTGGAATGTATGCCAAAACTAAAAATAACATTCGACATGAAGAAGCTAAAATGAAATCGCCTAGCCTTCATAAATAATTTGGGAATAGCAAATGGATAAATATCCCATAGCGATCGATTCAACAGAAATACTCGCCATTAAAACATCCGTGTATCCTGAACCTTTTTCATCCATGATGAAAGGTCGCGAGAAATGTCGTTTGGGCGATCCATTTGGCATAAAAAAATTTGGCGTTAATCTTACTAAACTTGCACCAGGAGCAAGATCGGCCTTACTTCATCAACATTCCCTACAAGAAGAATTGATTTATATTTTAGAAGGAAATCCTACTCTCATTACCGATACTCATCAGGTACAATTAAAACCTGGTATGTGTGCCGGTTTTATTCCAAATGGACCTGCGCATTATTTATTAAATAACACAGCAGATAATGTTCTCTACTTAGAAATAGGTGGCCGCGATCCAGCTGATCGAGTGACCTATCCTGAGGATGATCTTATTGCTGTTGCACTAGGAAATAATCAATGGGAATTTAAGCATAAAGATGGACGAAAATATTAACCTGCCGCAGCTATGTTGCTATTGCGAGGGATTAAATCTTGTGATATTTGTCACAAATTATGTTATACTTTGTGACATATATAGAGGTTAATCTCATGAAAGAAATAGAATTAGTGTATAATCAAGTAAATAGAATTCCAAGAGGAAGGCCATTTGCTATAAATTCTATTGGAGGAGAAGTTTCATATGCCAATGTTCGTCAAGTATTATCACGCCTGGTGAAAACAGGAGAGATAATGCGTGCAACTCGTGGCATCTATGTGCGACCTAAAGAGATCCCATATTTAGGTAAAGTGCTGCCTGGATCTGAGGAAATAGTTAAGGCTATCTCAAAACAAACGGGTGAAACAATAACACCGCATGGTGCTGAAGCAGTTCGTATATTGCAATTAAGCACCCAGGTACCTATGCGACCTATTTTTTATACCAGTGGCACATCAAGAAAGATAAAGCTAGGAAAACAAACCATTACATTAAAACATATCAGCCCACGAAAACAAGTGAAACCAGGTACTATCGTATGCCTTGTGATTACTGCTTTGTGGTATTTAGGTAAAAATAATATAAATGAAAACGTTATTAATACAATCCAGCAACGTTTAAATGAGAAACAATTTTCTGAGGTTCTTAAGCATTCCAATCAAATGCCGGTATGGATGGCAATCGCATTTAAACAATATAAGAGTGAAATGAATTATGTCAGATGAATTTTTATAGTATCATATAATAAAAAAGCCATCCTTGGCCAACCCCTTATTTGCTTACAGTTCCTGTTGCATAACTTACATCGGATGCAGATGCTAATGGCCCATCACTCTTGGTTTGTGCGCTTAATCTATATGATCCAGGACTTGAGACATTTAAATCACCTTTAGTGTAATCACTCGCATAAAAAGAGCTGCTTGGCTTTAAATCTATATTTCTAACTATATCAGTGGATCTACCATTTATGGTTAATGTATATATATACTTAAACCAGGCCGTCTGAGCAGTGTCATTTTTTATATTCACTCTATGACTTCCCGACACCTCGATATGTTGATTTACTCTTCCACTTACATTGCTTATCGATGCATTTACGCTGCCGCTCATTACTTTTTTTTTACTAAATTGATCTATTTGCTGCTGCGAAACAGGGCCTTCTATAAATTGAAAATTTGATATTCCATTATTAGTGATAATGGGTTCACTGACGTGTCCCTCCCCCACTAATACATATGCAAATGTCGCATTACAAAATAATATGACTGACAAATTAACAATTTTAAATACGTTTTTATTCATAAATTATGAATTCCTTTTTATTGAGTTAAATTATAACTAAGAACAACACCAATAGAGAGACGGGATATATTTAGATCAACAAGGGAAGATATATTTAGAGGATAACTATTGCGGGGTAAAAACTAAAAGTATAATAACTCGGTTTCATAGGATAGTCAATTTTTTTTCTCAATAAATGATTTCAAACTAATTGGTGTCAAAAACCATAACAAGGTCGCGCTTTATTAGTTAGCAGCCCTTGTTAAATATATATCTTTAAATCCATCTCTACTGTTATACTTATTTTTTTATAAATTTAAATACCATAAAAAAATAAGGAAATAATAATGCCAAAAAAAGACTTAGTCGCTCAATTATTTACCGCTTTAAAAAAAAATAAAATAAAAAAGATAAACGCCCTCTTCTCTGAATTAAAAGATCAAAAAGTTAATCTCGAACAAAGAAATACTTATAACAGCACCCTATTAATGTCGGCCATACGTGTAGGCCATGTTGAACTTATTAATTATTTGATTACAAATAAAGCTTCTTTAGACGCTCAAGATCGCTTTCATAATACTGCAATAATCCTAGCTGCAAAAAATGGTAACACTAGTGTTGTTAATCAATTAATTGAAGCCAAAGCCTCGCTTGATAGCGTAGATGGGCAAGGCGGTACAGCTCTTCATCAAGCTACTTTTTATGGTCACACTGAACTTATTAATCAGCTCATCAAAGCGAAAGCATTACTTGACGCGACAAATAAGTATAGAAACACCCCACTTATGTTAGCCTCCTATAAAGGTCACAGCGATATTGTCTATCAGTTAATTGAAGCAAAAGCCTCGCTTGATATCGTGGATAAGAATGGAAATACTGCACTTATAATAGCTTCCATGTACGATCTCAGCGGTGATAATGTCCGCCAACTTCTTGACGCTAAAGCCTTCCCTAATACCGCAAACCTCAGAGGAGACACGGCACTTATATTAGCTTCATATAAAGGCCATAGCGAAAATGTCCGCCAGCTCATAGAAGCTAAGGCATCACTTGATACAGGGAGTCTGCAAGGGATAACCGCGCTTATGGTAGCTGCCGACAGAAATCATTCGGAGATTGTCCAACAGCTCATTGAAGCCAAGGCATCGCTTGATATGATTTCTCAAGACGGTGATACCGCACTTATTAATGCCGCATTTAGTAATCAAAAAGAGAGTGTCCATTATCTTATTCAAGCCAAAGCCTCGCTTGATATGACCTCTCAAGACGGTGATACCGCACTTCATTTGGCTGTCTCTCATGGTTACACTGAGATTGTTCGTGAGCTCATTGAAGCCAAAGCAATGTTGGAATTACGAGATAGGTATGATAGAACAGCATTGGATATCGCAATGGGTCAACTTTCTGCTGTCAATTTGCTATTAAGTTATAATGCAATTATTCATAATCACCAAGAACTCTATCAATTTCTCACTAGCTTTGACGGTCATCGTACAATGCCTGCATTGCTTGCACTCCGTAAACAATCTTTAACAACTTCTAACGATGCATTCTTTAATCGATTAACTAAAACTCAGCTTAAAATGCTAGAAAAGATTTACAACTATCATGAACTTCGTAAGAACAATGTTTGGCGATCCATTGATCAAGGAACGGGTGATCAACTACCAAAGGTTCTTATTGATATGATTGCTGAATATAATCAACCAGAAAATAATTCATCAGAGAAACTAAAAAGGGTATCATTTTTTAATGTAAACCGATTTAATCAGGCTTTAACAATAGAAAAATCGATTAATTGTTCTCTGATGAATTCTGATAAGCAGGTTACGACAGGTTCAAACCATAAGCATCAACGTGATGTACCATGTTCAGAGTTAGAAAACGGGGAACAGTTAGCAAATAAAATCCCAAGGCTTAAAAAATGAGTAATGCTGGTTCTATGTTTATGTATCTGGACGAGTCTGGCGACTTAGGGTTTGATTGGTTAAAAAAATCTACTACTCCTTATTTCATCATCACATTGCTTGTTTGTTATGACAATGAAACAAAAAATCAAATTCGTAAGGCAGTTGTTAGAACGTTAAAAAAGATAAATCATAGAAAGACTAAAAAGCGTATTACTCACGAATTAAAAGGGACATCAACACGTCTAGCGATAAAAAAATATTTTTATCAACATCTTCCTGAAAATGGTTGGGAAATATATGGAGTCATTCTTAACAAAAAGAAAGTTTATCGCAACTTGCAGACTATACAGGGAAAAAAGAAGCTTTATAACTTTTTATCTCGGTTCGTGATTGAAAAAATTAATTTTCCTGATACATTAAAAAATGTACGTCTCATTGTTGATCGTTGTAAAAATACCGCGGAAGAAAGAAAAGACTTTAATACCTATCTTGAAAATCAACTTCAAGCATCAATACCCAATTTAAACGTTATAGTTGATATCTTCCACGAGTCTTCTCATGAGAATCACGAATTACAAGCAGTGGATTTATTCTGCTGGGGTGTTCACAGAAAGGTGACTCATAAGGACACGGAATGGTTTGAGATATTTGAAGATAAGATTAGGGTATTAGAGGTTTATTTAGGATAAAAAAAAGACGGCCCCTTTAACACCTACCATCCCTAGGCTCATATCCAACCGCTGGAAGGAAGCACCTAAGGCATGTCAAAGGCTTTACCCGTCACCTAAATGATAGTTTCTATTGCTGATTATGTCAAATTGTTTCAACAATTTTCAATATTTCATCAATTAATAATTTGTAACTTATTGATTTTACTGATATCAACATTCGCAAGTTAAACGATTTTTTCCATTACAAAATTGGTAAGTTTCATGCCTCTTAGTACCACTGACTGTTCTTTTTTTACTATAAAATCTTTTGTTTCAAAGAAAGGTTTTGCTGTAATGCTAACCTCAGCATAAATTTTGTTTATGTTGTTTTGTTTGGCTATATCTTCGATTCTTTTCATTAACGTACTACCCACACCACAGCCTTGATATTCATGATGACAATAAAAACAATCAATATGGCCATTCGCTTCAAACTCTGCAAATCCAACAATTTTATCGTTAATAGTGGCAACTATAGGCGGAACTTTTTTCCATTTACGTACCCAGTCTTCTGGTTCAAGGCTACTACGAGGTGCCCATGCATAAAGCTGCTCAGGAGAATAATCTTTCGCGTTAATGATATGAATGGTGTTGAAATAAATCGCTGCGAGAAATGGTGCATCTGATTCATGGTATGATCTTACTTGAATATTTTTATGCATAAATTTCCATCTATAATAATAAAAAATACTGTCAAAATTTCATAACCTGCAGTAGTTTGACTCTAATCTTGTATTAAGTGTGTAATCATGTATTATACATAATAATATTTGCAGTAAAAAGATTCCTAAAAATCAAGCTACAAACTAATTTGAGACAGAATAAGGGAAAGAAATGACGAAAGCAAAAGGTTTCAGGGTCAAATCCGGCTACCGGCTAAATTCTTTATAATCTCTAGTTAGCCGGTAGCCGGATTTGACCCTTTCTTTTTTTTGTTTGAAGCATCGCCAGTTATTCTGGGTAGCGCAGCGATACTAGCAGGTATAGGAATGTATGCCAAAACTAAAAATAACATTCGACATGAAGAAGCTAAAATGAAATCACCTAGCCTTCATCAATAAGTTGGAAGGAAGTAACAATGCCAAAAAAAGACTTAGTCTCTCAATTATTTACCGCTTTAAAAAATAATCAAATAAAAAAGATAAACGCCATCTTCTCGGAATTAAAAGATCAAAAAGTTAATCTCGAACAAAGAAATACTTATAACAGCACCC
>CAYVRW010000041.1:0-19685 GCA_964453575.1 uncultured Coxiellaceae bacterium
CCAATCGCAAAATTCATTCCAAGTAAATTCATAAAGCGTTTGTGACAACCAATCAAATCGATAATTAGCAAGCGCTTCATGTGCATCATGAATTGTTTTTTGTAAGCGTGACAAAATCCAACGATCTGCAAGAGAGAGTTCACCTGGCGCAATTTCTTTATTTTCAGTATTCATCAACACATAACGCGCTGCATTCCATAATTTATTACAAAAATTACGGTAACCTTCCAGGCGCGCTAAATCAAAACGAATTTCGCGGCCGTAAGATGCCAGCGCACAAAAAGTAAAACGTACCGCATCCGTTCCATAAGCATTAATGCCGTGAGGAAAATGATCACGTGTGGTATTTTCGATTTTTTGTGCCATGGCAGGCTGCATGAGTCCATACGTACGTTTACGTATTAAATCATCTAAAGAAATGCCATCGATTAAATCAAGGGGATCAATAATATTGCCTTTGGATTTAGACATTTTCTGGCCATCGCTATCGCGAATCAGTCCTGTAATAAAAACTTCTTTGAAAGGCACTTTGCCGGTAAATTTAAGCCCCATCATAATCATGCGGGCAACCCAAAAGAAAATAATGTCAAAGCCAGTGACTAGCACATTCGTTGGATAAAATGTTTTGAAGTCAGGGGTTTCTTCAGGCCAGCCTAACGTTGAAAAAGGCCAAAGGGCTGATGAAAACCAAGTATCTAGCACATCATTATCTTGAGATAACTGCACACCGATTGGAATTTCATGGCGTAAGCGTACATCTTTTTCATCAAGACCAACATAAATTCTGCCTCTATCATCATACCAAGCAGGTATGCGATGGCCCCACCACAATTGGCGGCTAATACACCAATCTTCAATATTATGTAACCATTGAAAATAGGTTTTATTCCAATTTTCTGGAATAAATTTGATATCGCCATTTTCTACGGCTTCAATTGCAGGTTTGGCAAGTGGTTTCATTTTCATAAACCATTGCTGGGTAAGATAAGGTTCTATCACAACTCCTGATCGATCGCCTCGAGGAATTTTTAAGATATGCTTATCAATTTTTTCAATTAAACCTAATACTTCTAAATCTTTAATCATTTGCTCGCGTGCGGCAAATCGTTCCATGCCTTGATAAACTTCGGGAGTGTTTTCGTTTAAACAAGCATCCGGCGTAAAAATATTAATAGGCGTAAGTCCATGACGCTGACCAACCTCAAAATCATTAAAATCATGAGCAGGAGTGATTTTAACGCAGCCGCTACCAAAGGTTTTATCTACATATTCGTCGGCAATAATAGGAATAGTGCGGCTAGTCAAAGGCAAATGGGCATGTTTGCCTATGAGATGTTGATAACGTTCATCTTCAGGATGCACCGCAATGGCCACATCGCCTAACATGGTTTCTGGACGAGTCGTTGCAACTGTAATATGACCTTGATCATCTGCTAAAGGATAACGAATATGCCATAATTTTCCTTCTTCTTCGGAACTCAACACTTCAAGGTCTGAAATAGCCGTCAATAATTTCGGGTCCCAATTGACTAAACGCGTACCGCGATAAATTAAGCCTTCTTCGTATAGACGCACAAACACTTCGCGTACTGCATGTGACAGGGAATCATCCATAGTAAATTTTTCGCGCGACCAATCGGCAGAAATGCCCAGACGTCTAAATTGACGTGTAATGGTGTCACCTGATGTATCTTTCCATTCCCATACTTTTTTAACAAAAGCTTCGCGGCCTAAACCATGGCGTGATTTGCCCTCAAACATAAGTTGTCGTTCAACCACCATTTGGGTAGCAATACCCGCATGATCCGTGCCCGGTTGCCAAAGTGTATTGTCGCCTTGCATGCGATGAAAGCGAATTAAAATATCCATAATCGTCGCACCAAAACCATGGCCCATGTGCAAACTGCCTGTCACATTAGGCGGCGGTATCATCAGGCAATAAGGTTTGCCATCACCGCTAGGTGCGAAATAATTTTTTTGTTCCCAGGTTTGATACCAGTGTTGTTCTATGCTTTGCGGATTGTATGTTTTTTCCATGATTATGCGTCTACTGAAGTTGTTAATTTATGAGTGGTAATTTCAAAACCATTGCTGCGATAAGTGCGGTAATGTTCTCTTGATAGCGTCTGGATATTTTCATCATGTGAGACTATCTCGATGACTCGTGCAAATTGAGTATAAAACATAGGTACCTGATGGCTTAAATTAATTAAAATATCCCGTTGGCTATCGGGTTTTAACTGAAAGCCAATTTGGATAGGCGGTGAAAGCTCTGGGCCTTCTCCCACTAAATTATGCGGAAGAAAACTATCATCGCGATAGGTCCATAATAATTCATCCAGCACATGGGCATCCGACTCATTTTCAGCATGAATATAAATTCTATGCCTATTTTTATAAGCTTTTTCTATCAATCGGCAAGCGAAATCAAAACGGTCCTTTTGACCGCTTTCCTGCATAATGTAAAAGTCTATTCTTGGCATAAGTTTAATGCTGTTTTTTTCCAAATCGGTTAATGAGATATTGCGTGAGTAACGGTACAGGACGTCCAGTCGCATAACGATCATTGCCACCCATCATAGCGGCAGTTCCTGCGACATCCAAGTGTGCCCAATGAAATTTTTTGGCAAAACGTGATAAAAAGCAAGCCGCGGTGATGGTGCCTGCTGCGCGGCCACCCACATTGGACATATCAGCAAAAGGACTTTTAAGTTGATCTTGGTATTCTTCCCAAAGCGGCAGCTGCCAAACGCGATCATGACTTTCTAATCCTGCTGTGATTAAATCATTGGCAAGGGACTCTTGATTTGACAGCATGCCAGTTGCATGATGGCCTAAAGCTATAACTACAGCGCCGGTCAAGGTGGCAATATCAATGACCACTTCAGGCTTATAACGTTCACAATAAGTTAAAGCATCGCATAATACCAAGCGGCCTTCTGCGTCAGTATTCATGATTTCAACGGTTTGTCCAGAAAGGGTAGTGACGATGTCTTCAGGTTTGTTGGAAGTACCGGAAGGCATGTTTTCTGCAGCAGCAAGTATGCCTACAATATGGCCCGGCAATTTCATCTCAGCAGCTGCTTTAATAGTACCTAATACAGTGGCGGCGCCGCACATATCGTATTTCATGCCCACCATGCTATCTGCCGGTTTAAGCGACACACCGCCGGTATCAAAGGTAATGCCTTTGCCTATGAGCGCGACAGGGGCTTTATGTTTTCCCGGGCCTTTGTATTCTAAACAAATAAGTTTGGCATCTTGCGCACTGCCTTTCGCAACGGATAACAGAGCATTCATGCCTAATTTTTTCATGGCATCTTCTTCAAGGATTTTAACCTTTATGGATTTGTATTCTTTAGCGAGTTTTTTTGCTTCTTTAGCAAGATAGCTAGGCGTGCAAATATTGCTAGGCATATTGGCCAGGTTTTTAGTGAGTTCAATGCCGCTGGCGATGCTTAAAGCTTGATCAACGGCAGTTTCACAGGCCGTAGTGATTTGTTGTTTAGGAACATGCAAGCTAATGGCTTCCAGTGAGCTGGGGTTGTCATTTTTGCTTTTAAAATGATCATATATATAAGTTGCATCAGCTATTACTTCAATAGTGTATTTAATTTTCCATGCAAGGGTATGTTTTTCGACTTCTAATTCAGTTAAGCAAGAAGTGATATGTTTAGTTTTTGCTGAGGATAATGCTTTAATGCTGCATTGTATTATTTTTTTGTAATCTCTGACAGTATGTTGTTCATTTTTTCCGCATCCCACTAATAATACCCGTGGTATGTTGAGCTTAGGAATTTGATAAAGAAGTAAAAACTGACCAATTTTTCCTTGAAAATCATTATGTTGCATAATATCTTTCAAATGACCATGGCTTATTTCATCAAGTTTCTTGGCGCTGGGAGAAAGTTCATGTTTTTCATAGATGCCTACTATGATGCAGTCTGTACGTAACTTTTTAATATCGGTTGATTCTAAATTAAATTTCATATTAGCTCCCATTGGGTATAGAATGATCGTAATTTTACAGTGTTTTATGCAGAAGTACTAAATGATTATTTCACGATATTTAATTAAAGAAATTTTTAGTGCCTTATTTTCCGTATCTTTTGTGATGCTCTTGATCTTTTTGAGCAATCAATTGATACGTTATTTAAAATATGCTGCCAATGGCAAGATTGCAGCAAGTGTTGTCATGCAATTAATGGGTTTAGAAATTCCTTATTTATTAGTCTTATTACTGCCCTTGGGATTATTTTTAGGGATTATCTTCGTCTACGGGCGTTTATATGCCGAAAATGAAATGCGAGTCATGCAAGCTTGCGGCATGAGTACCCGACGATTATTAATGATTACCAGTACCTGCAGCGTGTTGGTAGGTCTTGTGGTGATGGTGCTGGCACTTTGGGTGAATCCTTACCTCGCTACTGAAAAAGACAAACTTCTTAAAAAAAGCATGGCCACGGAAAATATTTTGGATGTGTTAGTGCCAGGGCGCTTTCAAGCAAGCAGTGATGATAATCGTGTAGTATATGTTGAAAATATCGATAAAGAACATAAAGGCGCGAACAATGTGTTTATTGCGGAACAGCGCAAAAATGCAGAAAATGCGAATGCAAATTCATGGAGTGTGCTGTCAGCGGCCAAAGGTTATCAGTTGCGTGATCAGGTGACCAAAGACCGTTTTGTCGTGACGACGGATGGCTATCGTTATGAAGGTACGCCTGGACAAATGGAATATAAAATTATTCAATTTAAAAAATATGCAGTTCGCATTATTGATCAAGTGATAGGTTCCGGACGTCAAGCAGAAGAAGGAATGTCTACACGACAATTGTTGGATACTTATCAAACGAATAAAAGTGCCGCTGAATTACAATGGCGTTTTTCTATGCCGCTATCAGCGATTTTATTAGCGTTGCTTGCAGTGCCGTTGAGTCATTTGCGTCCTAGACAAAGTCGTTATGCGCAAATCTTTCCTGCACTGTTAATTTATATTATTTATATTAATTTGTTATTTGTCGTGCGTGATCGAATTGAGCAAGCTACCTTACCATCTTACATGGGTGTATGGATGGTGCATGGACTTTTAATAAGCGTGATTGTTGTTGCTTATTCACAAGTTTTCTCTTTCTTCTCATTATTAAAACCGAAAAAATGGCGGGTGAAAGCATTATGAAAATTCTGCAGCGCTATATTATAAAAAGCGTCATGGCTTCCACTGCACTTATTTTTTCAATCGTAATGGCATTGACTTTTGTCATGGGCATGCTGCGCGAGTTGCATAGCATAGGTGAGGGTGATTACGGTTTATGGCAAGTGATTTTACATGAATTATTTATGTTGCCGCATGATATTTATCAATTTTTCCCCATGTTGGTATTGCTAGGCGGTGTATTAGGCTTAGGTGCATTGATTGCCAGCCATGAATTAACAGTGATGCGTGCAGCAGGTGTTTCCATGAAACGCATTATTATATCGGTAGTGTGCGCAGCATTACTTTTAATTGTGATAGCCACCATGATGGGCGAACTGATTGCACCGCGCGCGAATTTTATTGCAGAAAAACAAAAATCAATAGCGCAAACCGTAGGACAAACAGTTGTGACCACATCGGGTATTTGGGTACATGAAGGCAATGATTTTATTCATATCGATAGAGTGATTGGGCGTCATCAATTACAGGGCGTGACTCGTTATGAATTTGATGATAACCATCGTATGTTAGCGACTTATTTTGCGAAATCCCTGGATTTTAATAAAGGCCAATGGATCGCGCATGATTTGAATAAAACGATAATAGGGCAAGAAAAAACAGAAAGTCAGCAACAAGATATTGCAGAATGGAATTTGAAATTAACGCCTAGTCTTTTAAGCGTAGGCATGATTGAAGCCGATTCCATGTCACTGCCAAAGCTAAATCAATATTCGCGTTATTTATTCGAAAACCGCTTGGAATCAAGCGCATTCCGGCTTGCGTTTTGGCAGCGTATTTTTCAGCCTTTAACCACGTTAGTTATGCTTTTGCTCGCTATTCCATTTGTGTTCGTGGCTCCTCGATCAACGACCATGAGTAAAAGAATTTTATTGGCCGTGGTATTAAGTTTTATTTTTTATGTATTAAATGCTTTTTTCGGTGAATTTAGTATTGTTTATCGATTCCCTCCGTTGCTGGCCGCCTTACTGCCGACGTTGTTATTTATCGTTGGCGGTGGTTTGTGGACATGGCGGTTTAGGGCGCGGTGAACATCCTCATTATCAACTAGGGCTTGTTTACAATTCTACTATGCTGGCTGAAAACCTGCGATATTCTGCGCTTCGCTGCTCATTTACCCACAACGTAAACTGCGCTGCGATGCTCGAATATCACAGGTTTTCCTCTCAGCCTAGCGAATTGTAAACAAGCCCTAAATAATTGGGATCTAATCCGCTAACTACCTAACAAATGTTTTTTAAGAATGCTGTTTAATTCATTTTGATCTTTGTCATTTAACATCCCAATTTTTTTAATAATTAAACGAATATCGATAGTAAATATTTTTTGACGAATAATGGATGGTGCATTTAAACCAGCAGCTGTTAAGTCAATAATAGGATGGTCATCAAACCAATGACTATTTTTTGCAGTTGTCACCATTAACAAAGTAATATGACCTGTTTTACTTTGATGATTTTCTGAACTTAATACCACTGCAGGACGTTTTTTTGTTCTTGGTGAATCGGTAAAGGGGAAAGGGACAGCAACAACAGAATAGGGTTTATAAGTCATCAAAAGCCTCGTCATCTTCTTTAGAATCCCATTCCGATAAGGTGGATTTTAATGCTTTATGATATTCATAATCAAAAGGAGACACTTTCATTAAAATCACTTTATTATTTACTACTTCAAAAGCAATACCGTCGCCTGAGTGTAAATCTAATTTTTCCCGAATGGCAGCAGGGATAGTTGCCTGGCCTTTTTGAGTTAACTTAGAGATATACATAAATACCTCCTTAAGGTAATACTGTAATACTTACTTATAGTATAGCAGTAATATATTAAAACGCAAAGAGCTAGATTTTTCTAAAGCATTTATTGCCTCATTTTTAATCATATCTATGCTATTATTAAAGTGATATAAAAGACATTTGATGAGCGAGGAGTAAAAGATGAAATCAGAACGAAAAGATTTTGACATTCAGCTTATGCTAAATGAGCATCATCGTTGTGGAACTTATTTGGGTTCGGTTATTAAAGATAAATTACTGAATGAAGTACCAGAACTTAAAAATCAAACATTTGATACGATTGAAAGTATAATAACAGCATATAAAAAAATTGCTGATATTAAAATTTTATCTCTCTCATCAGAATTAATCGCAGCACTAAACAGTTATGATGCAATTAAGAAATTGAATAATATTTCAATGGATGCCAAAAAAACCGTTCAAGATTATGAGGCTGAATTTAAAAAGAGCGAAACACAAGCCGCTCTCAATTCAAATCCAGATAAGCAAGTTGATCTATTTGTCCAAAGAATCAGGTTTTGTATTGCAAAAAAACCGGAGGAAGAATTAGATAAAATATTTCTTGAGAGAGCAGATGCCGCTAAAAAAGGTCATAAACTCTTCAAAAATAAAGCGGGTAAAGACGCATACATAGATGCATTGAGAGATTGGGTTAAATGGATTGATACAAACCTGGGTCGAAATGAAGCAACTCTATTGAAAATAGCTTTAGCAAATCATATATATACTAACGAGAAAGAAAGTGGACATTATCTCGGAGCAGAAAGAAATGTATTGCGTTCTTCAACTCATTCAGCTAAAACGACTCATATGGGCACAGCGCAAGGAATTTTATCAAAAGGTCTTTATCGCACTGATTTTAGTTATTTCAATGATCTTGATAATTTAAAGAGAAAGGAAGCCAGGAACGCAGCGGGAAGGGAAACTGGCGTCAAATTTACAAAACCAAAAAAATAGTTATTTTATGACAGCCGTGAGCGCGATAGATATATGAATCCAGATCAAGATAAAGACGATAAAGAAAAAAATCTCCAAAAAATAAAAGATGAACCCATGCGTAAATTAGACATTCAATTACGTATGCAAGCAGAAAAAATGCTGGGAAAAAATAAAAGTATCAAAGCAAAAAAAGATGCCTATTTAACTTGTTTAAGAGCATGGATTAATCAAGAACCACCGCCATCTAACGAAGAAAAAATAGCTCACGCAAATTATTTGGCCTCTAGCCTTGAGAGGTATGACCCCCATTTGCTAACCCAGGAAAGGCATGGTGAAAAAAATGGTCTTACTCTTTTTTCAAATAAAACCACACGTATGGCCACCGCACAAGGACTTTTAGCACAAGGGCTTTCTCCGGAGGAAAAACTTAAACTCTATTTTAATATAGAACTTCTTGAGCGGCGAAGAGCAAAAATGGCGTATGAAGCAGCGGTAAAAGTGCGCAGATAACTTCGAGTATTTCATACGTTTTTTCTCTACTTCATCCTCACAGCTATCCGGCAATCGTTTTGTTTAAGATTGACAGCATGCATCATGAGGCTTTGTGCTCTTACACCATCACAGAGGGCTAAATTGTCGGAATACGGTCCAAGACATAGATCGAAAAAATATCCAATATTAGCATCTAAATCATTACCATTGTCGGACATGCCGTCTATTGATAGTTTCGTTGGATCATCACGCGTGGGAGGAGGTGGGCCATTTTTGGTAGCTACCGTTATCCAATTAAATGTTATGCCTGCGTCCGGCAGATTTTTTTCGATGCCCTGAATAACAACCTTTACTAATCGGCACAGGTACATCGGTGGATCGTACGATAACTTCTGATTTTTAGTCGAGGATGTTTGTACTGAAGGATTATCTGCCGAGAATGGGTTATTCTCACTGCCATAGTAAATCATTACCCCTATGATTGACATACTTATGATGAATACTGCTATTAGGCTTTTTACGGTCACAACGTCCTCCTGACGACCAGCGATAGATTGAAAACCATTTTAGCAAATATAGGGATATATTCCCATATTTCATTAATGATTAAAGAAAAAACAACGCCATATGTTATCCATAGTGCTTTGATTTAACTGGGTTTTTTAAACCAAGCGAAATGAATGCTAAAATTAAAGGAGTAGATCTCTTTATGTTTGAATGAGAGCACAAGCTATGGACCCGAGAAAACCAACTATAGACGATATAGATGAGACAAAAGAGGAGAAGGCGGTTGAATACCGTCCCCTTCGCTATTACTTAGAAAGGGATGAAAAAGATGTTCTCAAGGTGAAAATAATGGATGACCTCCAGGCACTGCAATTAGACCCTACTTATTTTGAAAGAGATGATTTTGATGAAGAAACATTTCAAAGATATATAAAACAAATATTTCGGCATTATCATCCAGATTATCATCTGAATGCGAATATGGTTGGTGTTAATTTAGTTTTCAATAGAGTTCATGATGCAGGAGAAAAATTACGAAATATGCATCTAGAGAACAGAAAGGCTTTTAGCAGAAATATTAAGGAAGAGAGGCGGCGAGAGAAAGAAGCCAAGCTTGAGAAGGAACGAAGAGAAAAACTTTTAATATGTAAAGAGAAACTGAACACATCAATAGAAACGATGAATTGGCTAAAAGCACACTGTGTAACTGCTGATTTTGTTAATAATGAGTTGAATTTTATTCCAAATGCCAGAAGCCAATTTTTGAATTTCCAGGTAAATGCTCGTGGGATGTATAGTCATAGGACGGGGGATAAGCTTAAATTAGCGCAAGATTTAATAAAAGAAGGAATGAATCAAGAGTTAGCAGCAAAAAAATATGCTCTAGATAAAACAACAACAATAGATATCACCATGGAAGATATAGAAAAGTTTTTTAGCCAAAATCCGCCAGCAAATAATCCTCTCATTGATATTCAAGCCTCCGCTGAAACACTATTAAAAGAAGTTAATGCTTCTTTTATTTGGTGGCCGGGCATAAACATTTTGGCTTATAAGAACCTCGAAGATAAAACAATCCCTTTCAATTCTATAGAAAAAACACAAGAAGCGGCAAGGAGATTTGAAGTCAGAGCCCAAAAAATAAAATCTGAATTTGAAAAGGCTATTAAATCGCTTAGTGAAAATGAAAAAATCCTGCAATGGAAGCAAGAACAATTACAACCAAAGATCGAAGCAACTTCCAAGAGAAAAATTAAAGAAAAGGAACTGTCCTTAGAAGTTGACAAAGTCTTAAACGATGCCCCTGAGTACTTTAAAAGTGCAAGAGAATTTATCAAAGGTGTGCGGTCTTTATGCGAACAACCTTTCACAACGTGTAACACAGCTCTTGAAGAAGCGTTTGCTCCTGCTAACCTTGCAAAATTTGGACTCAGCATTACAAAAGGGGGGCAGTATACAGCTGCAACTTCAAACTATTTTGAATCTCTAGGTAAAAAGTTTAAAGATGTACCTGACGAGGACAAAGGCATTGATTATCAAAAATTGAATGAAAAGTTTTTTTCAGCGAAACAGAATCTAGAAACAGATTTTGCGAACGATTTGGTTCAATTAAAAAATACTTATCTTAGATATAAGGCAATGCAGTTAGATCACCAGCTACAATCTGATGATGGTAAACACGAAATAGATCCTGCCACACAAAAAATTTCATATTTAACTAAACTCAAAGACTGGCTTAGTAAGAAGCCTGACGATGAGCAAAAAATTGCATTAGCAAATTATTTACTTACGCAAAAAGAACATCCATTAACTCGAGAAACAGATCGTTTTAGGGGTGGATTATTTAAAGCTGCAGCTGCTCATTCTTCACAAACCACCACGATGGTGGGTGTCCAGGGAGTTTTAAAAGGCAGTATTGATCAAAAGAACCGACACCTATTACATTTTGATGAGAAGGCAATAACTAGATCACGCGCAAAAAAAGCTTACCTAAAAGAAGATATTTTTAAAAGGAATAAATTATAAAAATGAACCTTTGGGCACCCCCGCAAACAGTGCTGAAGGATAGCCGCAAAAATCAGGCATAATACCTGCTGTTAAAGCTGCACAATTTGATTGAGCAAGTCGCAGGCATTGGTTAGCACTTCTTCAGGGGCTTGTTTCCAGGGATGTATTTTTGCGCTGCGTTTGCGCCAGTCAAATGATTTAGGTTGGTGTGCAAGCACATAACTTACAGCGCCAGATTTTCCTGCAAATTTTACAGCAAATGGATTGGTGTCGTTGTATTCAGCAGTAGTCATGGGTAAGCCAATGACAATCCCTGTTCTATCATTAAATTTTTTTGGAGATAGTACAAGCATGGGGTGTATATCTCGCATTTCACGTCCTGTTTGTGGATTGTAATCAATCCATATGATTTCACCACGATCAGGTATCCAAGTCTTCTTTGTCACTTAATTTCTCCACACCAATGTTTTTAGATGCCATCACTTCGCCGCCATGGATATTAGGATCAAATGCAGCAAGTCTTTCGTTTAATGAAAGTTTGTGTTTGCCTGTGGGTTTGACAATAATATTCCCTTCATGGACAGTGAGTTCAACCATTGTTCCTGTATGAATATGTGCGTTTTTGGCAATAGGTGCTGGAAGACGTACGGCAAGGCTATTGCCCCATTTTTGAATGGTTAATGTTGCGGTTTTCATAGTCATAGGAAAGTTTCTCCAGTTGTATCTACAAGTGTATACAAAAAATCAGAACGTTTCAACATGTATATACATAAATAAATTTGCGCTTTTTCATTTGCTTGATTTTACTCAATTTCTCAACAATCCTATTGATTTTTAATACTTTTTAATCATCCATGCTAAAATAATAGTATAAGAAAATTCCAGATGAGGTACATTATGAACATAAGACATCTGAAATTTACGCATAAGTCATTTGTAGATGCCTATCAAACAATCGATCCTGGCGTTGGGAAAGATTTTCGGGAAACTTTACACTCAAGAGAGGTGGTAGGAACGATTGAAGCAGACAAAAAAAGAGCGAATTTGTTTAAAGGAACTGATGAAACATATTTTTTTAAAGATTGGGGAAAGAAAGGCCCATATCGACAAGGGGATTTGGAGGGAGGAACAGCATTATTTAATACGTTGTGGTTGACTATTATATTCATGCAGGGGCCGCAGCTCACTCCGAAGCAAGACTTAGGCTTTGGATATATCGATGATAATAAAAAAAGACGTGGCTTATATATTATACGTGATACAGGTAACCCAACAAACTGGATGATTGCTATTTCAAGTGATTTTGATAACCCTGATCCTAAAAAGAGAAAAATAGAATTATTTTTTGGCGATGATAAGTTTTTACCGCCAGGATCAAAGTCAAAAAGTGCATTAACGCCCGCGAATGCTATCAAAGAAATACAAAAAGCAATTAATCGTTCAGGCGTTTCACGTTTATTATCGAATATTTTAGTGAATGGTACTATTAATGTTAAGGCATCCGCTCTGAAAGAATTAAGTAAACATACAACAAAAAACAACATTGAAGAAGTAGAAGAAATGGAAGAAGTTGAAGAAGACAACTTAAGCTCAAGCCAAGCAAAAATCAGCAGTGCATTAATAAATAGCAAGATGGAAAGTATGACTCCCGCTGCTGCTTTGAGACAAGCTACGGAAGATTTAGAAAATGCAAAATCGAATTATACTGCTGCAAATAATGCGATGATAGAAGAACAGGCAAAAATACAAAATGAACAAAATAGTGCGGAAGCTTCTGCTGCTAAAGTTGAGGAAAAGAAAGCTCAAGAACAAAAAAATATTACTGATGCTCTTGAAGCTATTCCAAAGGATATTAATGCCTCCATGCAAGTGTATGCCTCTATACAAAACAAAATTGACGAAACTCGTACAGTATATTTTTCTGTAGAACAAAAACAGTCTAAAGATTTAATAGAAGCTATAGAAGCTTCGAAAGAAGCCCATAAGAAATTACAAAAAGCAGAAGAACAAGCGCGCAATGCTTATGAAGAAGTGAAAACTAAAACAGATTTAGAAAAACAAATAATCTATCTCAATGCATATAAAAGTGCGATACAAAATTCAAATGAAAAAAACATGGCCGTATTAAGTGCACTGGAAAAAGTTAAAAATGCTTATCGAAGCCAACATCCAGAGAACGATGAAGAACTGAGGCAATTTAAAGGAGATTTAACAGTAGAAATGGCAATTGCTGAAGGTGAGTTGGGTGATTTGCAAGAAACGGTTCTGTCAGCTAGCGAAGAGTTGGAATCTGCTAAAGGTGCGAAGGAGGCTATCGATAAGGCCAATTTACCCGAAGAACCATTTGAGCCGATGTCAGTAAAAGATTATGGAAATTATAAATCTCCATCAGCAAGGACGGCGGGACTTCAGGAGGTGCGTGAAAAAACACAGCAACTCACTGATGCAAAGAGCGAACTTAAATCGGTAGAAGATGAACTTAAAAAACAAAAGACTCAAATGCAAAAGGTAGATTTGAATGAAAATAAAGAAAAAAATGCTCTTTTATCAAATTCTTTTGATGAAATGCGAAGTTATATGTCAGCCAATTCAGGTTCGGTAGCCATCATCGAAGAAAGTATTAATCAAGCTAGGGCCAAGTTGATGCCTCCTCCCGAGGAATCATTGCTACAAAGTACAATGAACACACTAACAGAAACAGTTTCTAAAAGCGTTAATACGGATCCTATGGCTGGTTTGGTACTTTATGATCATAATGAAATTCTCAAACAACTTGAGGAAGAAAGAGATGCTGCTGCGCGCGAACTTGAAAAAGCAAAAACACTATCTAGCTTGATGAAAGATAGGTATGATCAAGCCAATCAAGCCAAAGATATTTTTGCTGCGGAAGTCATTGAAATACTTCAATCAGGTAAAAATGGTTCAGAAAAAAATAAACAGCAAATTGCTGAGATAATTGATTGGGTGCAACATAATAAAGACAAAACTTTTGTAGACGCTAGAAATGAAATTTTAAAAAGAGCGGGTAATATAGTCGAAAGTAAAGTACCAAAGTTATCAAATGATCCGAATGAACTTGCTGTTTATATAGCTAGCTATAATGCTCGGATTTGTAAAGCTATAGAACAATCCATAAGTGAACTTGAGAAGCGTAAAACAAAACATTCTAAAAATCAAAAATATAAAGAAGCAGTTGATATTGTTATTCTCGAAATGAATCATGAAATGCGGCTGTTTGGTAAGCGTGATGTTTCATTGAAAGAACATAATAAAGAACATAATAAAGATAAATTTGAAAGGGCAATAAAAACATTAGGAATTCGTAGAGGATGGAGAAAGAAAGGAAGAATAGGAAAGACCAAGTCGGTAGATATAATTTCCCGTTATGATTCGGTCATCGAGGGATTGCATAAGATAAAAAAGGAAGGAAGTCCTATAAAGGACTTCATAAATTCTATGGTGAAGAAGAAGCGAGGGCGTTAATGGTTACAAATTACCTAGCTTCTTCTTTAACAAATCATTCAACACCTGCGGATTAATCTTCCCGCCTGATTCCTTCATCGCCTGCCCCACAAAAAAGCCAAATAATTTATCTTTACCACCACGGTAATCAGCCAATTGTTGTGGATTGGCAGCCAGTATTTTATCGATTAACGCCTCAATAGCAGAGGTATCACTAACTTGTTTTAAGCCTTTTTTGTCAATGATATGGTCTACATCGCCTTCTTTATTCCATAACGCTTCGAAAATGCTTTTTGCGATTTTGCCAGAGATGGTGTTATCGGCAATACGCGCGACTAATTGACCAAGTTGTTCGGCGCTGACTGGGCTGTCGGTAATGTCCATGTCAAATTTATTGAGAGACGCTGCGAGTTCACCATTAATCCAGTTTGCAGCGAGTTTAGCTTGGTTGCCGGATGCTTTGACCGTTGTTTCGAAATAATCCGCCATGGCGCGGCTGCTGACAAGTATGGTTGCATCATAAGCGCTTAAACCGTATTGTTCTATAAAGCGTTGCAATTTTTGTTGCGGCAATTCGGGCAATTCATGTCGCACGGATGCAATAAGTTCTTCTGAAACGATAAGCGGCAATAAATCAGGATCAGGAAAATAGCGGTAATCATTCGCTTCTTCTTTGCTGCGCATGGTGCGGGTTTCATTTTTGTCGGGATTATAAAGCCTAGTTTCTTGGGCAACAGTGCCGCCGCTTTCGATCAACGAGATTTGACGTTCGACTTCATAATTAATAGCACGTTCAACGAAGCGAAATGAATTAATATTTTTTAATTCGGTACGTGTGCCAAATTTTTTGTCACCTTTGCGGCGAACAGAAACGTTAGCATCACAACGGAAAGAGCCTTCTTGCATGTTTCCATCACAAATTTCTAAATATTTTACTAACGAATGCAGCGCTTTTAAGTAAGCCACCGCTTCTTTCGCAGAGCGCATGTCCGGTTCAGAAACAATTTCAAGTAAAGGTGTGCCAGCGCGGTTTAAATCAATGCCGGACAAACCATGAAAATCTTCATGCAATGATTTACCTGCATCTTCTTCCAGATGCGCACGGGTGATGGCAATACGTTTGGTTGAACCATCGTCGAGTATGATATCCAGATAACCTTTGCCCACTACAGGAAGTTCAAATTGACTGATTTGATAGCCTTTAGGCAAATCGGGATAAAAATAATTTTTGCGTGAAAACACGGAACGTTGCGGAATATCAGCATTAATGCCTAAACCTAAACGTATCGCCATGCGTACCACTTCTTCATTTAATACGGGCAGAACCCCAGGAAAGCCTAAATCAATGGCGCATGCTTGCGTATTGGGCTCGGCGCCAAAGGCAGTCGATGCTCCGGAAAAAATTTTGCTGCTTGTTGAAAGTTGTGCGTGAACTTCAAGGCCTATGACTGTTTCCCATTCCATATTAAAACCCCTCTGGTGTTTTCGTGTGCCAATCGGTCGCTTTTTGATAAGCGTGTGCTACGTTTAACAATCGATTTTCGGTGAAAAAATTACTGATAAGCTGTAAGCCAATCGGTAAATGTTGCGTAAAGCCCGCAGGAATAGACATGCCCGGCAAGCCTGCAAGATTAACGGCAATGGTGTAAATATCGGATAAATACATACTGACAGGGTCGTTGGCTTTTTCACCCAATTTAAAAGCAACCGACGGTGTGGTCGGGCCCATGATGACATCAACTTTTTCAAAAGCTTTGGCAAAATCTTCACGAATTAAGCCGCGAATTTTTTGTGCCTTGATATAGTAGGCATCATAATAGCCAGCGCTTAATGCATAAGTACCTATCATAATACGACGTTTGACTTCTTTGCCGAATCCTTCGCTGCGGGAGCGTTGATAAAGATCCATTAAATCGAGGGGATCTTTGCAGCGATATCCATAACGTACGCCATCAAAACGCGCTAAATTTGAAGAACATTCAGCGGGTGCTATCACATAATAAGCTGGGATGGATAATTTGCTATTAGGCAAACTGATTTCATGAATGGTTGCACCTAACGCTTCATATTCTTTAATAGCTGCATGCACAGCTTTCGCAATGGCATCATCTAAACCGGCATTAAAAAATTCTTTGGGAAGACCAATGCGCAATCCTTTGATGGAATCATTTAAGGTTTTTGTATAATCAGGAACAGCAATATCAACACTGGTTGAATCCATTTTATCGAAACCTGCCATGACATTGAGCAATAACGCAATATCTTCGGCTGTTCTTGCAAAAAGTCCGCCTTGATCTAAACTCGATGCAAATGCAATCATGCCGTAACGTGAGACACGGCCATACGTTGGTTTTAAGCCTGAAACACCGGTGAGTGCTGCAGGTTGACGTATGGAACCACCCGTATCAGTACCCGTTGCCGCAGGCGCCAAATCGGCCGCTACAGCAGCAGAGGAACCGCCTGATGAACCGCCAGGAACGGTTTCAATGTTCCATGGGTTTTTAACAGGGCCGTAGAAACTATTTTCATTGGATGAGCCCATGGCAAATTCATCCATATTGGTTTTACCTAACATCACGGTGCCGGCTTGTTTGAATTTCGTGATGATAGTGGCATCATAAGGTGAAATAAAATTATCCAGCATTTTAGAACCGCAGCTGGTTTTAATACCTAGTGTGCAAAAAATGTCTTTTTGGGCAATAGGAATACCGGTAATAGGGCCTGCTTTACCTTGCGCCCGCATGTTGTCGGCTTCTTTTGCAGCCTTGAGTGCCTCGTCTTCGGTGACGGTGATGAAACTATTTAATTGTTTATCGAAACATTTAATACGTTCTAAATAGTAATTTGTCAGCTCAACGCTGGAAATTTTTTTGGCGGCTAATTCATCAGCCCAGTTTGCGATAGTTTTGTATGTCATAGTTTGTATCCTTATTCGCCATCAATGACTTTAGGGACTAAATAAAGTCCTGCTTCTACACGTGGAGCGATGGCTTGAAAAGCGTCACGCTGATTGATTTCGGTAACCCGATCAGTTCTCATGCGTTGTGATAAATCCAGAGGATTAGCGAGGGGTTCAATATGCGTCGTATCAGCCTGGTTCATTTGTTCAACCAGTGCCAGTATGTTCGATAATTGAGGCAGATAAAGAGCAATATCTTGCTCTGACATAGTCAGTCTTGCCAAGTGGGCTATTTTCTTTACATCATCTGCAGTGAGTGACATGGTATGTAAACTCCATCGTATGTATCTAAAGGGTACGAATTATAATAGGCATTGGTCTTGTTTTGCTACTTTTTTCACGATCTTCTGGCTAGTTTATTTTTTATCTATTAGAATTCATTATCAGTATTTGAATATAGGAAGTGACGGCAGCTATGCTAAAAAAACTACGTGGTTATTTTTCGAACGATTTATCCATCGATTTAGGGACAGCAAATACGCTGATTTATGTACGCGGAAAAGGAATTGTGCTAAATGAACCCTCTGTGGTTGCTATCAGGCAAAGCCCAGGTTCAAATGGCCAAAAACACGTTGCCGCCGTAGGTAGTGAAGCGAAGTTGATGTTAGGCCGTACACCAGGCAACATCAATGCTATTCGCCCGATGAAAGATGGTGTAATTGCTGACTTTTACGTGACTGAGAAAATGTTACAGCACTTTATTCATAAAGTGCATGAAAATCGCTTTTTACGCCCAAGTCCACGCGTATTGGTGTGCGTACCTTGCGGTTCAACCCAAGTGGAGCGCCGGGCGATTCGTGAATCGGCGATCAGTGCGGGAGCAAGAGAAGTCTATCTATTAGAAGAGCCCATGGCTGCGGCGATGGGTGCGGGCATGCCCGTGGATGAAGCACGTGGTTCCATGGTGGTCGATATTGGCGGTGGTACCACTGAGGTGGCTATTATTTCATTGAGCGGTATCGTTTATTCGGCATCGGTACGTATTGGCGGTGATCGATTTGATGAAGCTATTGTAAGCTATGTTCGCCGCAATTACGGTATTTTGATTGGTGAATCAACCGCGGAACGCATCAAGCATGAAATTGGTTCTGCTTATCCTGCTAACCAAGTGTTGGAAATGGAAGTACGCGGGCGTAACTTAGCAGAAGGCATCCCAAGAAGCTTTACTTTGAATAGCAATGAAATATTGGAAGCTTTGCAAGAACCATTATCAGGTATTTTAGGTGCTGTGCGTGCTGCCTTAGAACAAGCTCCACCAGAACTTGCGGCAGATATTGCAGAGCGCGGTATGGTGCTTACCGGCGGTGGCGCATTATTGCGTAATATTGATAGATTGTTTATGGAAGAAACAGGACTGCCAGTGATTATAGCCGATGAGCCTTTAACTTGTGTTGCGCGCGGCGGCGGGAAGGCTTTGGAATTGGTGGATACGGTGGGGATGGATTTTTTGTCTAGGGAATAACGTAAGGTTTATTCGGAGATATAGCCATTAAATTCATTTTTACCAAAGGCTCGCAATCAGGGACAAGAATGTTATTTTTTGCCCTGTTAGCGATCACTTTAATGATACTCGATAAACGTGTAGAGGCCATAAGCCAAGTGCGCTTGGCTTTGTCTATGCCTTTAACACCGTTGCAATACCTCGTGAGTTGGCCTATCCAAATGGTGGATAAAATTCGCGATACGGTGAGCACCTTCGATAGTTTAGTCAAAGAAAATCTTGATTTGAAAGCGGAACAATTGCGTTTACGTGCACAAGTGCAACGTTTGCTGGCCATTGAATTAGAAAATAACCAATTGAAAGCGCTCACCAATTCCTCATCTCAGATCCAAGGTAAAGTCTTGGTGGCACAGTTATTAGCGGTATCTTCCGATCCTTTTATGAATAGAGTGGTGTTAGATAAAGGTAAGCGTGATGGCGTTTACATGGGTCAGCCGGTGCTTGATGCAAATGGTGTCATGGGACAGGTGATTGAAGTGGGGCCTTTAACTAGCCGAGTATTGTTAATCAATGATACGCACAGCGGTGTTCCTGTTCAAGTTACACGCAACGGTGTTCGTGCCATTGTAGTGGGTGATGCCTACACAGGTAAATTACGTTTGGTGAATGTGCCGCAAACTGCGGATGTGATGAAAGGTGATATATTGATTACATCGGGTTTAGGTGAGCACTATCCTGAAGGTTATCCAGTGGGAAAAGTGACGCATGTGGACAAAGACCCAGGTTTGCAGTTTGCCATCATAGCTGTGGAACCTGCTGCGCATTTAGATAGAAGTAGGGGCGTTTTACTGGTTTGGCCGCCGAATTTCG
>CAYVRW010000042.1:0-18859 GCA_964453575.1 uncultured Coxiellaceae bacterium
ATTAAAATCCGAAAATAATGTTAAAATTGCTTCTAAAGATAATGCCCTCATAGTGAGCCATCGCATACCAAGAACGAATGACCCTGACGATGGTTCATTGTCTTGGACAGCCACATTTAAAGCTGATGAGATAAGCCTTGAATATGTGCGCACAGAATGGGGTAGTGGATTCCCAAGTGCTGATTATATTGATACTTATACATTTATTATCAAAAATGGGAGCATTATAAGGGCTGATCATAGCGATCAAAGTTTTAGTGATTTTGGTGATAGCCACTGTAATACATATGAATTAAGTGAGCTGATACAACAAAATATGCTTGAAGACTTGAAAAAATTAATCAGTTCTGCTTCAATAATTGAAGCTGCAATGGCAGAATACAAGTTCAAAGTAAATGCTACACCAATTGCGCATGGATTTTTTAAAACGGTTAAAACAGAACTGTCTTCATCTGTTCACTCAACCACTAAAGAAGTTGAAGATATCATGCTGAATTACCTTGGGTAAGTTGTCATTGGACTAATAATTCCAGATATTTTGTGTTACTTGCAATTATGCTTGCTTAGATTGATGGCTTCTAAAAGAGCATCAACTTCCGTTTCGTTTAATATACCTGCATAATCGAATATTTTACCTTCTGGTTTTAATATTTTTTTTGCATATAATCGTAAGGCTTCTTCAATAATAGTTGTTTTGGAGGCATGTGTTTTTTTCTCAAGCATAGTTAAGGTTGTTATTGCTTGTTTACTTAATCTAAAATTAACAACTTGTTTCATAAAAGTAGCACCGTTCATCATTGTATATACATATTTTGGCATATTTTATAGTAAACACAGGAACTGAGTAAGAGCAGATTAGGATTGAAATAATATAGGGAGTTTAACTTGCGTAAAATAAAGAAAATTATTGGAACTATACTACTATTAAATAGTAGCGGCTTATTTGCAGCCAACTTGGACACTGTTTGTTTAACCCAATGTGGAAGTGCAGCCTGGGATTTCGGTATACAGGCACTTTACCTTAAACCATCGTATTCAGGGGAATATGCTTATTTAAATGATACCCGAGTGAGCCCCCATGTTGACCGAAGAAATGCTCTTGAGGCTAATTGGGACTGGGGTTTTAAATTAGAAGGTTCATATCATTTTAATCCGAACAATGATTTAAACCTTAATTGGTATCATTATAAACAACCTACAACCGGTAGTTTTGTTTTTCGTACCAATCCTACAGCTGATGTCTATACCCATGAACCCACCTGGAACGCTGTTAACTTGGAGGTAGGTCAATACGCTCGTTTCAATGAAATGAACATTTTGCGTCTTCATGGAGGACTACAATATGCTCAATTGAAAACCACTTATGAGGGACATGGTACCGATCCTATTACCGGACCAGGAACAGAAAATGTTTTCATGCAATACTATGGAGTAGGCCCTCGAGTAGGCGCTGACATAATAATATATTCTGCAAATACAGGTTTAGCTTTTGCAGCGAAAGGTGCCGCTGCCATGCTTGCTGGTGATCGTAAATTCAATTATTCTGAAACATTCGGGGTTGGCTATGCTACCTCTGGTTCGAATTTTGCGGTTGTGCCTGAAGCTGAATTAAAATTAGAAGGTCAATACAATTATATTACGAGCGTAGGTACTTTTAATGTTACTTTAGGATATTTATTTGTTAACTATTTTAATGCGCTCGCAGATCATGATGAGTTTGAGGCTGCAGAAACTGATCTTGCCTTTAATGGTCCTTACTTAGGTATAAAATGGACAGGTTGTGTTAACAAAAGAAATAATTTCAAAGGTATATGATTATTGAGTGGTGTTGTTGCGCAATTCATTGAATTTTCGTGCCCGAGCTCGTATGCGCCTGGGCCCGTCTATTATTTTTAGATAGCACCGGAAGTTTTTCTTTACTTATCACATTTGCTCGCATATGGTATGCGCGCATCAGTGGATCTTTTAGGAGAATAAAAAATGGCTTTAACAAGAAATCAAGAAAGTGAATCAAATCCTACCGAAAAAGAAATGAGAGATAAGATAAATTTATTACAAGATATAGCATTTGAAAAATGTAGAATGTTTAGGAAATCACTGTTGTTCCCTAATCACAATCCTAACATAGATGATTTCATTTGGAGTCAAAAGGAATGTAAGGATGCATCAAATAATGTGGTAGAACAACTTAATGAACTCCATAAAATGAAATACGGAAAATAAATAGTTTCTGTTCAAACCTAGAGTAAGCGTTTGGGAGTGGGCATTACTAAACGCTTACGAGGAGCTCCACAAGTTAATAAAATGGTTAATTTTATAACGTTGTAGACGTTGTGTACGGTTACATTAAATAGTACCGGTAATGGGAGTTACCGGCCATTCAGGGTCTGGGTCGCGTAATCAGAACTCAGTCCCTAAGTTGTATAACGTCAATATATATAGCAGAATACTACTTTAGTGGGCGATTTATTATGGGTGTTCCTCTCAGAATCGATGAAACAATGTATAACGAAGCTAAAAAAGTAGCTCGTGCTGAATGCCGTTCTATTCCTAGTCAAATTGAATTTTGGGCTATGATAGGAAAAAATGCTCTAGATAATCCAGATTTGCCAATTGAGTTTGTGAGAGATATTTTGATTTCAAAATATCAAGATCGATCTTTAGCTGAGCCTTTTAAATTTGAGGAAGACAGTTAAAAAAGCATATAAAAAACTTCATATTCCTTGCGCTGCTTGTAAAGATCAGAATGAATTCCCATCGTAACCTGCCCCCGAATGGCTTCTGTCGGGGGCGAAAATGGATGTTCTTAATAAGCTTTAAAGTCTTTGTAGTACCGGAATTTCTGTTTTACCAGGGTTTTCGACAGAATCCGCGGCTTTGCAATCACTTCTAGTGCCTGAATTTGGAAATAATGTTTGAACCTGTCCGGAATTTACTGCTGTTTCTTTGGATTTTTGAAAGCGTTTTTCTGCTACTAATTTTTCATATTCCTGTAAATCCATTAAACGACTATCAGTCAGTTTATATTGTCCTGCCATGATGGCCTCAATATCTGAAACTTGTCTGGGTAAATAGTCACTTAAAACTTTGCATCCATGAGAGGTGACTAGCAAATCGTCCTCAATTCGCACCCCTATGTCATACCATTTTGGATCAACATTTGGTGTTCCTGGAGCAATATAAATCCCAGGTTCCATGGTAATCACCATTCCTTTCTCAAAGACTCGAAAGTATTTGTCTTTAGAACTTTTATGTGTCGGTATACTATTAGGTGTTGGATCGTGAACATCTAAACCCATCCAATGGCCTGGGTTATGCATGTAAAAAGGTTCATAAGCTCCTTTTTCTAAAAGTTCATCTAATTTTTCATCAAATGCCTCACCTTCTAAATCTTTACCTTCAAGAATGCCCAATTTCATTAAACCTTCCGTCAGTACTCTTGCCACGACGTTTTCGATAGCCTTCCATGTTGTCCCGGGTATAACATGCTTAATACCCTCCTCTTGCGCTTTTAAAACTAATTCATAAATATCACGTTGTTCTTTTGAAAATTTACCATTGATAGGAAACGTTCGAGTGATATCAGCTGTATAATTTTCAAATTCTGCGCCAGCATCCATTAATGTTAATGCGCCCTTTTTTAATTTGGCATTATTGTGGGGATAATGAAGAATACAGGCATTTTCTCCTGTTGCTACAATGTTAGGATATCCAACAGTTCTGGCACCTTGTTTTGTAATAGGATAGACAAATTCAGCTTCAATTTCATATTCACGTTTCATGGATTCATTGGTTAATAACATAGTTCGGAAATGACCTTTGGCGGTTATTTCGATCGCTTTATTAATGCATTCCATTTCATATTTGTCTTTAACTAATCGCATTTCATGAATCATGGGCATGATATTTGTTGTGGCTATGTCTCCTATTGAATCCAGCAAAATTTTCTTATACTCAGGATTTATTTCATGCTTTCGAGCATCCAACTCTGAATAATATATTTTTTTACGATCTTTGAGTAATTCTGGAAGTTTGGCTTTAAATTCGTCAATAACATAGGCTTCATCAGCGCGATAAATTTCTTTAGCTTTTTCTTGCCCGATAATGCGTCCAGTCCATACTTCCTGTTTCGGATCTTTTTTCTGGCAAAATAAGATAAATTGATGGGTATTATTTTCACCCGGAATAAGTACTGCAATGGCATTTTCTTCATTCCAACCCGTTAGGTAATAAAAATTACTTTCTTGCCGAAAAGGAAAATCAACATCATCATTTCTATGTTTTACATCGGCAGTGAATAAAATGACTATGCTGTCTTTTTCAATTTTTTTTAATAATTGATTTCTTCTATTTTCAAAATAGCTAGCTTGGAATGGATTATCATCATCTGATTTTTTTAATTCTGGATTAACAGTAGATAACATGCATGTTTTCCTTAGTTTTTGGTTTAAATAACAATGGTGTAGTTACACCAGTGATGCCATATCAATCACAAAACGGTATTTCACATCACTCTTTAATACACGCGTATAAGCTTCATTAATTTTATCTACGGGAATTTTTTCAATGTCACAAGTAATGTTATGTTTGCTACAATAATCTAACATTTCCTGTGTTTCCTTGATGCCGCCTATTAACGAACCGGAAAGGCTTTTTCGACCCATCACTAAAGAAAATGAAGGAATTTGATGTGGATCAGGTGAAGCGCCTACCATACATAGAGTGCCGCTGGTTTTTAATAAGCCTATGTATTTTTCAAGATCATGCGGTGCGGAAACGGTATCTAAAATAAAATCAAGTGTGCCCGTTTGTTTTGCCATTTCATCGGCATTTTTCGATATAACAACTTCATCTGCACCTAATTTAAAAGCCTCATCTTTTTTATGAGGTGACGTGGTAAACACAATAACCCTCGCGCCAAAAGCATGAGCAAATTTAACCGCCATGTGTCCCAAGCCGCCGAGACCTATGATTCCTACTTTACTTCCTTTACCTATTTTATAATGGCGTAAAGGTGAATATGTAGTGATACCCGCGCATAATAAAGGAGCTGATTTATCTAAAGGAAGATTTTCTGGCATTTTCAAAACAAATTTTTCTTTAACAACAATGTTGTTAGAATAGCCGCCTTGAGTAACTTGTTGATGCTCATCAATACTATTATAAGTGAATGTAGGGCTTTTATGACAAAATTGTTCTAAATGGTCTTTGCAATGAGTGCAATTACCGCAAGAATCTACCATGCAACCTACACCGACAATATCGCCCTCTTTAAATCGAGTGACTTTAGCTCCCACTTTTTTGACAGTGCCTACAATTTCATGGCCTGGAACCAATGGATGATGTGCCTGACCCCATTCATCTCGAACAGTGTGGATATCCGAATGACATATACCGCAATATTTTATAGTAATAAGAAGATCATGCTCCCCTACTTCTCGACGTTCAAAATTATAAGGTTTTAAATCTGCCTTAGGATCGAAGCTTGCAAAGCCTTTGGATTGGATCATGTGGAACTCCTTGTTAATACACTCATCGTTAACCGATTTACTGAAATCATTTGTTGTTTCTCATTGACTATATTGATTCCCCAAACTTGGGTGGTGCGGCCTAAATGAAAAGGTTTTGCTGTCCCATAGACATACACTTCTCGAATCGAGCGAATATGATTAGTATTGATATTCAAGCCTACGCAATAATGGGTAGAGGAATCCACGCAAAAATTCGCAGCAATACTGCCTACGGTTTCTGCTAATACACACGAAGCACCGCCATGCATGATTCCAACCGGTTGTTTGGTGCGATCATCTACGGGCATTTTTGCAGTGATATAGTCATCCCCTATTTCGATAAATTCAATGTCTAAGAAGTCAGACATGGTTTTTTTATTTCTTGATGTTAGGTCATCAAGAGTGATGTTTTTGTACCAAATGCTCATTTATGCCTCTTCTTTTATTTTTGATTTCTTTTCATGAAAATATTTCAGTTGACCTAAAAGATCGGATTTTTCTTGTATTAAAAACAATTTTTCCTGTCTCAATGCTTCCATTTTATCATCAGTGTTTGATAACGTTTTTTGTAATTTATCGCGTTGATCAATCAATACTGCAAGTTCTTTTTCTAATTGAATAAATTGTTGAGCTTTTTCATGCAATGTATTTTGCAGTGTGGATATTTGTTTTTGATTTTGCTCATATCTATCTTTGTAAATGCTAAGCTCGTTGGAGTTTTGCTGAAACATTTGATTAAGTTCATTGTGATTTTTTTGTAAAGCGCTATGCTGATCGCCCAATCGTTGTAACTCACCATTTTTTTCATGAATTTGATGTAAAGCTTCCTGGTGCTGTTTTTGATAATTTAAAATATGCTGTTGCAGTTCGTTAAGTTCTTTTTTAAACTGCATTTGTTGATTTTCTATAAATAAATTGTGCTCAGTTTTTTGTTGTTGCACAGCCTGCTGGTAATGCTCAAGGTTCGCTTGAATATTATTAGCTAACTGATGTAATCGCGTATTTTCCGATTTATGTTCATTGATTTGCAACGCGGCTGCTTGATAACGTTCATTTAATTTCGCAAATTCTTGCTGATGATGTTGTATTTGTTGTGAATTTTCTGTGTTAGTTTGCTGCTCTTTAGAAAAAAGCTCTTCCAATGTATGAAATTTATTTTTTAATTCATTGTAATCACTTTGAGTTTGATAAAGATTTTGTTTCACTTCTTGAAGTTGGCTATTGCTTGATGTTTCTATATCAATAATACGTTGATCGGCTTGTTGGTTTAGACGTTCCCATAGTCCTGTGACCAGGGATAACAATTCGCCTGGAAGTTTTCCTTGTGCTTCAGTGTTTTTAGATTTCCAACTTTTTAAATGTTGAATAATAGTCGATTTGCTGCCTGTTCCTAATAATTCTCGAATATTATCAACCGTAGGTGCTTTTCCCCTACCCTGTAATTGTTGGATAGCATTTTCGATATCGAATAAGGTGACCCCAGCTCTTCCCATGATCATGGCTCCTCATGTAAGTCATTGATTGCTAAGTATTATACCTACATTTTTGAAAACGGCCAGAACGATGGAAATATTTACCTTGTTATAGTACAATATGAGAACATTTTGATCTTTTGTGAGTAGTTTGATGTCCCACAGCACTAAAGCTATTTTCAGTAAACTCGGTCGACCATCGACCCATGCTCAGTCGCAACAGAGTTCGAGCGATACTGAACATGACGTTTTACAACTGAAAATTGAAAATCCTAAGCTGAAACCAGTGGTAAAATCTAAAGAAGAGCAATCGTTAGAAGCAGAATTTACATTAGCTAAAAACAGGCTGGAAAATTTTAAAGATGTATTACGTCAAAAAGGTGTTGATGTTGCGCACTATTCTGTTTCGAAAGATAAAGGCCGCATTACCTATTCTTTCCCCAATTTAACCCTATACAATTTCTTTACAAATAATAAAAACCTATTTAATACACCCGCCGCCCCTCTTCCAGAAATCGGTGTAGCTAGACGTATTGGGATGAGAATGTCGGGCTAAATAATAGTTTCTACATAAAGCTTAATAGGGTTGGAGTTAACTGCTTTCACAATACGGGCACGGCCATGTCCAGGATTAATGACATATTCACTTGTAACAATACCGACCGATTCCAATTGCTGGACATCTTTATTGACAGCCGCTCTGCTTCTATGTAGTTTATGAGCTAATCCTGAAATTGAATCAGGTTTTTTACGAAGGGCAGCAAGCAATGCTTGCTTGGTTTTGTTTAAAAATTCAATTAAATCTTCTGGATCTTCGAAGCTAATAATTCGTGAGAAAGTTATTTTTTCGCCCTTATCCAGCATTTTTGCAATATGCTTTCCCCTTGAAAAAAATTCTTCGCGCGATTCTGTTTTTACAGTAACAACAATTTCATTTTTTTTTCTTGCATGTTTCATGAATCACCTCAAATTCTTGTTGAAAACGAATTTCAATGTCTTCAAAATTTTTAAAATTTACGGGTTCTGTTTCGCCCATATAATGGCGGTGATGGTAGTTATGAGCATTATCATATCCAAGAACTCTGCCGTTATCACCGGTATGGATATGATGATTAATGTAAGCCAAACTGTATCGAGTTACTTCGTCATCTTCATCCACCCAAACCCTTCGCTTCAAAGTGCCATTCCCTTTAGATTTGTGAAGCGACAACGTTTCATCAACTAAAAGACGTTCTTGTTTGATTTTCCGTTTTTTTTCTTTAGTCATAAAAGCTAATATAATACAGATGTTATATTAAGTATACATCTGATATCAAAAAATATCAAACTATATATACAACTTTGATTTAATTAGATAGGGCATTGTTTTAATTGATTTTTTAAGTGAAAAGAATTGCTCCACGAACTAGTCGATATTGATTTAATATCATGTCGGACTACAGCCTTTATCTTTTCACAGCAGGACTGCTTGGAGCCTCTACATTACCGAGCATCGAGACGGTTTGTGATGCGTAGAAAGCCATTGTATAAAATTTTGGTGCTAATCTAATGCTCTCAAGAAGTTCTAAAAATAGCACATGCCGCCCCCGCAGTTGCTGGTACAGCTTACTCCGGCACGGCTGGCCTAATCCATCTAAGCAATGATTAACGCCCAACTGCCGATCACCACGCCTCAGATAACGCTCGCCATATGGGTCAATCTGGCGCTCAACTTTTTTACTTTCTTCAAATAAACCTAAAAGTCCCTTAGTAGAAATTAATGTTTGTCTCATGTGAGGTTGCAAGCCGCGCTGTAATCCACCTGTGATCTCAATTAAGAATTGATCCGCGATCTCTCCGTACCGAGTGCCTGGTAACAGGTCACCTCTCCAAGCTAATACAACATAAGCTTTATAAATAAGATAAATACAATTGCGATCAAATAAATTATTTATGAAATAACCTTGTTCGTTTTTCGAGAAATGCTCTGTTTCTTTTTCAAATAGTTTAAACTTTGCTATTGCTTCTTTAATTTTTTGTTCATCACCTGTTATAAACACAACTAAAAGCTGCATCATCACAGCGTTGTTGATGGAGTCTCGCAAAACATCGAGGATTTCAGAATAGAAACGGTCCGCGCATGGGCCTTCAGGTAATTGTTCGTTTTCAATACCGGAAATAAGATGAAGAAGATTGACATAATAGAGATCCACAAGGTTGGGGTTGTCTATCAAACCTTCTTGTTTGCAATTTATAAATGTTTTAAAAAATTCTATGTTTTTCTTAATGCCTTCTTCATCCCCTTTTTTAAAGCCATCAAAAAGCAGTTTGAGTGCACGATTGTTCCTTTTTTCCCTTTCTTGTATTTCTTCTTCATTTTCAGGATAGGCCTTTTGTTCAGACGATTGTTCTGAAACAAGAGTTTTTAAAACAGCAATATATCTGTCTTTCTGTAATATGGTTGCATCTTGCGCTTGTTTTAAAACGTCTGGAAATCTATGCGGTAACAATTCTTTAATTATTTTTATAAAACGTTCTGTCATGCCTTCATCGATTTCGGTGCCGATAAAATTTCTTTTGGTGAAGTCCGATCCGCTCGCTAAACATCGAGCCAATGGGCCTCGTCTATTGCCGAGAGTGAAGATTTCATCAACTAATGCATTATATCCAGCTTTAGCATGTCCTTGTTTGATGATATTTACATAAGGCGCTAATCGATTATCGTGATAGTTAAGATTCCCATTATCCAAGGACAAAAGAACGTCTAATCCAGGAGTACAAGGATGAATCGGTGTTAATTTCCAATTTCCATCATGCTTTGGGTCTCCATAAATGCTCACTCCACCATTTTTATGTTTTAATAAAATGGCTGATCTTTTATGGACGGGTTGTGTGTTTTGCTGTTCAATAATCGCTTTTATATCGGTATTGTCGTCGACCGTTTTTATAAAAAGCGGAGGCGTGTTGGCTAATTCATTTTCTATAAACTGCTTGGTGTGGCGTTCAAAGTCATCAAGAGGACCTGCATGTTCTGCAAGAAATAGAGCTTGTTCGCGAGCGCAATGAATGCCAGAAAAGAACAGGGTTTGTTTAAGAAGAGCCCAAGACTCTTCAATGGCAGAGGGTATAACAACAGTCTGAACGACCTCTTTAGGCAGATTCCAAAGTTCAGGAGGCATGATCTCAATGCGATCTTCTTTAGTTTCTTCATTAAATTTATTACCGCTTGCAGCCATAACTCACTCCACGTCATATGATTTTTAATGGTTGATATGATTGCATAGTTAGCTTAAGGATTTATTAAAATGATAAAAAATGCGCACTTTTTGAGGAGAATGTATTGTATTTAATATTTCCTTAATATATGAACATGTATAATTCTGATTCAATTTAAATAGAGGGTTTTTTATATGCCAAATGGACCATCTGAAATAGAAACAAAAACTGAGACGTCATTGACAAAGGATGAACTGGAGGCGGTTCGGATTGAACAGCAACTAAATTATTTAGCGAATCACATCACATGCGCAGAGTTAATCGATTTATTTAAAAAATATGGATATAGCAATTCAATACCTGCACGTGAAAATTCAATGTTTCCTTTACCTGATAACCTTGATGGGCTTGATCCATTACGTAAAATATCAAAGAGAGAGTTCGAGCTCATATCATTTAGTGAAATTGCAGACTGCTTAAATCAAAACGATCTTCGGGTATTTAAGGATCGATTCCCATGTGATAGTGATGGTAATAGAAATAAAATGATTCGAGAATTAGCATGCCTTTTTCATAAGCCACCTACCTTTCTTAACGATAATCCTAGATTTAGCACACTGAAGAAATATATATAATTGCAGGCTGCATAAATTGGGTCATTTTTTGATTTCTATATCATTAGGTTGGAGCCAAAAAATTTTTCCATCTTTAAATCCACAAACTGGATTACCTGCTTGTTTGTGTTTTAATAGAGCGTCGTTGATAGCAGACTGAAGTATTTTTCTTATTTCTTCTGGATCATTCATAATTTTAGAAATGCGGTCTAAGTCTTGCTTAGGTTTCATTATATTGCTCCATTAAATTGTTCCAAATAATCTTATCATTTTTTCGTTAATTTCATAACGGCGATTGAACTCCATTTGCTGCCCTGTCAGGCCGGTTTCTCTTTGGCTAATGTTTTCTAGAAATATTTCTATCTGTATTATTTGATCAATGTTTATACAGCTCCTTAACGGCGGGAATGGCTGGGTATTGCTCAGCAATTCCCGCTAATGTCTTTGAGGCGCAAGCTAACTTGATGAAATAAAGTAGTTTTCGTAGACTTTTTTGGAGATTTGAACAAATATTGCATTTTTAACTTTTGATAACAATGCTTATCGTGAGTTATAAAGATGAAATCTTTGCAAGTTTATGATTACTTATCGTTGATGTTTTATTGCACGGCACTATGTCACCACCATGGTGTTTCTTGAGATTTAACTCTTGCTTCAATACCCGCATCGGTCAAGCGACTGTTGTTACCATATCGAAAAAACGAATATATATTTTTTATTAAATGACAAGTTGGATATCCCCCAAAAATGGACTGATATGATTTTTTTGAGGCCCCGACTTTTCCTAAAAATGTATCCATTTCTTTTTCATTTATTCTACTCCAGCATGCCAATATTTCATCTGCATATTTAAGTCGATCTACTTTAAATAATGCTTGGTCAAAGGTTTTTTCTTGCATATAAAGATTACAAAAAAGCCATAAAGCTAGTACTCTTGTATTCATATATTCATCTACCTTTGCGCCCAGAACAGAAGGAAGAAAAAGTTTTAAAATCATAAAGACTGGATCATAATTTCCAGCAACAAATCGTGCATTCCATGTTGAATACAAGTTTGTTAAATCAATGCCCATATCAAGTTTTCTAGACATATGTTTGACTTTTTTTATTTTTAATCCAGGAAGTAACGAATAATAACTGTTTTTAGTTAAAGTAACTCCTTTAGGAATAACCGGGTTTGTATCTACTAGGATATAACCTACTGGATTCACTCTTTCCAAGCCTTCAATCCAACCACTGCCAGTATATGCATTTGCTTTCCCATTCAGCAAATCCCTTTTGTTTTTTTGTTCATCTACCACAGCTTCAGCAACATTCAAACCAATGCAAGCCGGAGAGCTATAATCTTTGTCACCCTGATGATAGGTCCGAATGATAGACGCATTTGGACCGTACAGCTTATGTTTTTTTATAAACTTCTGTAGATCTTCTTCAGATTCATTTTTAGCTTCCATTTCTTGATGAAAAGTAAAATTGGTCCATATAGGCTCGACAGAAGCAAGTTTTATGCGAGGAAAAAAACCATTGCCTAACGGGCTAGCAAATAAAAAATTTAAAAAAGTATTGCCTGAGGAATAATATCGATGTGATTTAATCAGTTGGTAAAGATCATCCGCCAAAGTTGTGCTATTCATAAGCGTAACCATAATAGCTTCAAAAATGCAGAGCACGTTCAGCTGTAATTGTAATGTTCTAATTAAATTTGGTAATTCAGCATCTGATATGAGTTTTCGTCGTTCTATATATTCGAATAATTTACAAAAAGCAGGATTATCTAACAAATATTCTTTCATACGTTGGATAAATTGAGTCATATCAATACTTTTTTTCTGTATTTTTTTTAGAAACATATCAAGATGGCGGTCATGAGATGTTTTAAATTCTTGTAAGCGTAAGCTTTTTAATATTTGACGGATTAATTGAGGTTGAGTTGCAGGGTTAATTTCTTTGATAATTGCATCCAAAAATCGATTCGCCAGCTCAAGCGTTTCTTTAGAAGTATGTAGTTTGATTTCATCAGTTTTTTTAGGATCTGATTGATCTTTGTATACAGTATATTGATGAGATTGCATATTATTTTCCAAATTGCGCTTAATAAAATTATGTTTTAAAAGAACATTATTTTTACACAATCTGATTAAATAAACCTTAAGAACGCATAATTTGAGTTAAAATCTATCAAAATTAGGAGGTTACAGACTTACAGCAATTTCGCTGACGCCCTTAAAGCACAAATTAACCTAATGAAATAAAATGGTTTTTGCGAGTTATAATTACAATAATGTAGTTTATCGTTATCCAGTTATTAAGAAGATATTTAATAAAAATTTATGACAATTTCTGTTATCCTATGCGATTTTTTAAAGGAATAACGGACGTGCAGCAATCAAGGAAATATTTATCATCGAAAGGACTATTAGCAATTATCCATGAAAAATTTGCAGAAATTCACTCTCCTCGTCCCATAGCCAAAAGATCCGCAAAACCTATTCCTTTAGTTGATTGTCTAATGTCAGGATTGGCCATCTTTAGCATGAAATTTCCATCGTTATTGCAATTTGAAGAACAATCCAATCATGGCGGCATGATAAAACGAAATTTGAGAACCCTATATCAAATCGACCAAGTACCAAGTGATACCTATTTACGTGAACGTCTAGATGAAATTGATTCACGTGAAGTAAGAAAGGTATTTAAAACAGTATTTGCTAACGTGCAAAGAGGAAAAGCTTTAGAAAATTATTCCTATTTAGACGGTCATTATTTATTGCCTATGGATATGACAGGCTTTTTTTCTTCTCCAACCATACACTGTGAAAATTGTTGTATAAAAAAACATAATAAACCAAAAGTGGTTTTTATTGAGGAGATGCCAAAAGATTTAAGTCGTTATACCAACGGTACTTATTTGCTTTGTGGAAATTTATATAATCCTTGGCGAATTTTTTACATAAATGAAAATAATGAATTGATATCTCTTCAAATGGGATTATTTTCTGGTCTTAATGATATTTTAATTGGACGTGCTCGCAGGCATTTAAATGCTGCTCGCATGGAAGAAATCAAGGAAATCATTTCTGCTTATCATGAAACTCAATACCAAACAACCATCACTTATTATCATAATATGATGTGTGCTGCGATTGTGCATCCCGATATAAAAGTTGTATTGCCATTTGCTCCAGAACCCGTGTTAAAAAGCGATGGTGTAGAAAAAAATGATTGCGAACGCAACGCCTCAAAAAGACTCATCGATGACATAAGAAGAGAACATCCGCATTTAAAATTGATCGTCGTTCAGGACGCGCTCGGATCAAATTATCCTAATTTAAAAGAATTAAATGATGCGAATATGCGATTTATTATTGGTGCTAAAGAGAGTGATCATAAAGTTCTATTTAAGCATGCCAATCAAAGCACTTGTCAAGAATATCAACATAAAACAGAGGATGGAAAAGAACACCGCTATCGATATCTCAATGATCTTATCTTAAATAATACACATGATTTTAAAATTAATTTTTTAGAATATTGGGAAACGGATAAAAAAGGCAGTGTTCAGCACTTTAGTTGGATAACAGATATTGAAATTACAAATGATAACATTTATCAAATCATGAGAGGAGGTCGAGCTAACTGGAAAATTGAGAATAACACGTTTAACACACTCAAAAATCAAGGTTACAACTTTGCACACAATTTTGGTCATGGCTATCGTCATCTTTGCAGCAATTTTGGCATGTTGATGATGCTTGCATTTTTCGTCGATCAAGTTCAGGAGCTCTGCTGTGATTTATTTAAAAAAGCAAGAGCACGATTTGTTACTCGCATCGGTTTATGGAGTAAGATGAAAAGTTTATTTATGGGATACATTATCGCAAGCTGGGATGATTTATTTAACGCTATTGCGCATGGGTATGAAGAAGTAACATTAACCCCAAATACATCTTAGATAAGTAGAAATAAAATGGAAGTGTGGATCAGATAACCAGTATAACGAGTGAATAATTTGTAAATGCCATTTCACCCGCCTTGTCAGGCCGGTTTTTCTTTGTTTAATTTTTTCTAGTAATATTTCTGCCTGGACAACATGTTCAATATTTGAACATCCCTTTAACAGCGGGAATGGCTGGGTATTGCTATTTATTTAACATACTTAATTACATAACACGTAAACATATTAAATGCTTTTAAAGTAACACAACAAAAAACGGATTTTTTAGTTCACGATAAGGTATCTTATACGTGGTTAAGATGTTAAATGTCGTTTATTGTTTCGTACTAAGGCGAATTAGCAGGCCAGCATGCTCTATGTGGTGGACTAATTAGGATTCAGGTTATAACACGTTGTATGTATTGAATTTATTATGAACATTGAGCATTGACCTGGCTATATATTATGCAGTATAATGGATAAATCAATGATTTAGCAAAATAGGTAGGATATGCAAGGTCATTCTGTTTTCACAAATGAGTCTTTAAATGAAAAAAAGCTGCGATTTATCACAGCTGAAATAGATAGCTATCCTCAAGATGAAATTGCATTATTAGTGGGTGATTTTGCAGAGATAAATGAAGAAAAAAAAGCTAACCATGTAATGCTCATCCTTGAATGGATAAATAAACAAAATGTAAATGAAAGAGAAAAGCTCTTCAAGAAAAGAGACCAGCTCATCTTTCTACACAAGGACTATGAGCAAACGCAAAAAGCCATCGAATCTGAAAAAATTGCCCAGAAAAATGAAAAAAAATTAAGCTCTAGATTACTACATTATTTTGGTGCTTTCCTTGAGAATCTCAATGTGTTTTCAATATTTGGAGCATTTACAGCATGTACACTTGGTTTAGTTGCCGCGTTGTATGCTGCGGTTACTACAGCCGCCGCTTTTGTGGGCTCATTAATGGTGCTCGCATTTTCAATGCCTGCCTCACTGGGCACCCTGATCATAGGCATGGGTATTGAATTAGTAAATGCCGTTAGGAATACAGAGACTCCGAAACGTAATACCGTCATAGCTTCTAATTTGGCTATACTTGGACTCGTGGGTACAGCATTCATGGCACGTTTTAGTGTAATTCCTACTGTCTTGATGGGTTTTCCTATTGTAATTCCCTTATTATTTACAGGAATTACTGCAGTAAGTTATTACAAAGATAAAAAGCAATTAGATTATAAAGATGATCTTATAGGAAAAAATAATCAGACTATTGCATTTAACAAATGGTTGCTTGGTGAAGAATTAAAAAAGAATAATCAACTCAATCTAGATAGTCCAACAATACAACGTATCACTTTAATGATAGCAGAAGCAACCCAAAAGAATGTGATCTTAGAGATTCAAAGACAAACTTTATCAAGTACACTTAACACGCACAAAGTATCTTTCGTTGCAATGAGTATTCTCGTGCTATCCGCATTCGTATTTCCGCCCCTAGGCTTGGGCGCAGCGATTGCTGGCGTCGTTGGAATGGGAGTATTTTTAGGAACAATTGTATATGGAAAACAATTAAGAGATAGGGAGCCGAAATTAATAAAAAAAGTAGAACAAGATCCAGAAATGTTAACAAATGCAATCCAGGAGGTTGAGTTTAAAAAGGCTGCATTTAAAACGGATAATGGGATGAAAGAAATATACCAGAGATATAAGAAACCAATAAGATCAGCAAATCAAGAGCAACATTTTCATGCAGGTCCACTTTTCAAGAATCGTAAAGATAGAATGCAAAGAAACCACTCTGCTAATGACCCAAGATCAACTCTCGATCCAAGCACAGGTCATTTAAGAAAGCATTGCTGCACAAATCATTTTGTACGCAGCTTTTCGCCGTAACCACTCAAAAACTCCAAAAACTTTTGCCGTGGTTAAAGCGGTTAAAGATATTTTAAAATTCATCCAATGTGATAAAATTGAGCAATCAGAATAACTATCTATAGGAACATTGATGAATAATCTTGATAAGGATAATCCTGTCATATCAATGGAGTTAGCCATCCCTGTTAAAGAAACTTCTCCGGTTAAAACTGCTTTAAGCAGCTATATTCAAGCGGCAACAAGCCAAAACACCCGAAAAGCCTATCGACAAGATATACACCACTTTATGGCTTGGGGCGGATTATTACCCGCCACGATAAACGTTATTATTCAATATTTGCACGACCATGCTGAGAAATTAAATCCACGCACTTTGTCACGCAGGCTTACTGCCTTAAAACATTGGCACACTTATCAAGAATTTCCAGATCCAACGAATCATCCTTTAGTGAGAAAAACATTAACTGGTATCCAAAATATCCATGGAAAACCTAAAGATAAAGCACCTGCCCTCACCGTCGATCAGCTCATCCAAATGGCGGCTTATTTAAAGCAAATAAATTCGTTGCAAGGGTTGCGTAACAATGCTTTATTACAGACGGGGTTTTTTGGTGCATTTAGACGCAGTGAATTAGCTGCTATGCAATGGGAACATGTTACTTTTGTGGAAGAAGGCATGGAAATTCTTATTCCTCGATCTAAGGGCGATCAAACTGGCGAAGGACAAGTTTGCGCTATACCTTACGGTGATCATACCTTATGTGCGGTGACAGCCTTAAAAATTTGGCAGGATGAATCACAACAAACCTCAGGCCCGGTGTTTCGCGCTATCAATAAACATGATCAACTTCATCATAAACTGAGTTCTGCTGGGATTGGACTTATTATAAAAAATTTAGCTATGCAATGTGGTTTACCGAATGCCGATAAAATGAGCGGTCATAGTCTTCGGAGAGGATTTGCGACCGAAACCAGTAAAAGAGGCGCATCATTTGTTTCCATTATGCGTCATGGTCGTTGGAAACATGAAAAAACTGTTTTAGGATACATTGAAGAAGGTCAGCGATTTATTGAAAATGCGGCAAGTCATATATTTAAATGACATAACAAGTGTGCTAACGTAATCACTTTTTAAGGAGTAATAGTTACTATGAGGAAAATTCTTTTATTATTTTTCACCCTTTTATTCTGCTCTACCATCATGGCAAATACCGTAAAAGAAATTATTTTTTTCGGCGATAGTTTAAGTGATGATGGGAATTTATTGCAAAAATTAAAAATTGTTCCAAAGTCACCGCCTTATTATAAAGGTCGTTTTTCAAATGGTATTACTTGGGCTGAACATGTAAGCAATCATTTTTATAACAAATCTTATATTAATTCTGTGAATTATTGTTACGGTGGAGCAACCACTATATTACATAAATGGTCTACTGATAAATTCATTTCTCCTATGCTTTTAGACTGGGAGTTAGACGCTTAGTTTCTACGTACCCCTCTAAAAGATAAAAGTCAGTCACTTTATGTGGTATGGAACGGTGCTAATGATTATTTATATGAGACTACACCTGATATAGATGGTTTAACAACGCAGATAGTCAATAAAATTAACGAATCAGCCATCAGGCTTTTAAATCAAGGTGCGCATGGTGTTTTAATAATTAATTTACCTGATTTATCAAGAACTCCTTATGCAAGAAACCATCAATTAATATCGAGACTACATGATATGACCTGGATGCATAACACTAAGCTTGATACAGCCGTAAAAAACCTTAGTGCCAAGTATCCCAATAAAGTTATGTTTTTCGATATTTATACTATATTTAACGATCTGTTGGCTAATCCAGATAAATATAATAAAAAACATAATACTCATGTTACCGATACCACGAACTCGTGCTGGTTAGGTACCGTTTTTGGTTTAAATGATGTTATCGATAAAAAGGTACTTGAGGATGAGTTAAAAGTATCAGGCGCAGATCAAGCAAGCGGCGATGCTATTATGTTGTCACCTGCGTTACGGAATGCGTATTTATCAGGTCAGCAATATAATGATGGTAAAAAACCATGTGATAATGCAGACCAATATTTATTTTGGGATGATTTACATCCGAGCGCGGTGGTGCATAAAGTGCTTGGGGAAATCATTATTGAAGAATTAGAAAAGAGTCATTGGTTGTAATGTTGATTTCATCGTTGTAGGGTGGGCAAAGGAGCTCTGCGACGTGCCCACCATGCAAGCATCGGATGGT
>CAYVRW010000043.1:0-18616 GCA_964453575.1 uncultured Coxiellaceae bacterium
TGCTTGCAGCGCATCGCCTGATTTATAAGTTCGCTCAACCACTCGGCCTGTTTTTAAGTTACGGTATTTAATACGGTTAAAAGCCTGCCCCTTGCCCGGCTTCACAAACTCATTTTCTAAAATGACACAAGGGTCATTATCGACCAGAATCTTCATCCCGCCGCGAATTTCATTAGTAGTATAGACACCCATTTTTTTACTCCTATAACATTTTCGGCATATAATACGCTTCTTAATTAAGAAGCAAAAGATAAAACATGAAAAACCCATGGCAAAAGGCCCTTATAGAGGCCGTCACTAACCCTAAAGAATTGCTGCAACTGCTTGAATTAGATAGTAATTTACTCACACAAGCAGAATGCGCCCACAAACTTTTCCCCTTGAAAGTCCCCAGGGGTTATGTGACGCGCATGGAAAAAGGCAATCGCCGTGACCCTTTATTACTGCAAGTCTTGCCAGTGGATTTAGAAGAAAGAGAGGTCGAAGGTTATAGCAAAGACCCCTTGGCCGAAAAACAATTCAACCCCATTCCTGGCTTATTGCATAAATACAAAAGCCGTGTTTTGTTAACCATGACAGGAGCATGCGGCATTCACTGCCGTTTTTGTTTCCGTAGACACTTTCCTTATGCTGACAACAACCCAGGCAATTCAGGCTGGATAGAAGTGATGGACTATATTGCAAAGGACAGCTCTATACATGAAGTCATTTTAAGCGGCGGCGATCCTTTAACCATGAGTGATCATCTATTAAGTGATTTCACAGAAAAACTTAACAACATTCCTCATTTAAAACGCCTACGTATTCACACGCGCATGCCTGTGATCTTACCTGAGAGGGTATGCGATGAATTAATTACGTGGATTAAAAAACTTAGACTCAAAACTATTATCGTCGTGCATTGCAATCACCCGAACGAAATTAATGCTGATGTCAGCATTGCATTAGCTAAACTTTCGCAAAGTGGAGTTACGCTTCTTAACCAAGGCGTGTTATTAAAAGATGTTAATGATAATGTAGAAACGTTACGTAAACTTAGTGAAAACTTATTTGCTGAGGGAGTATTGCCTTATTATTTGCATGTTTTAGATAAAGTCCAAGGTGCTGCGCATTTTGATATTGATCATACTCGCGCCATTGAATTACATAACGAACTCTCTGCGCAACTTTCGGGTTATCTTGTGCCAAAATTGGTGACGGAGAAACCTGGAGCTGCTGGAAAGATTAATGTTTTTTAATTGAAAAATCCTTGCTTTTAAAACCCATCAGTTTAAACTTCTATCATAATTTTAATAATGACAGGAGTCTACATGACTATTCCTCTTTATTTCGAAGAAATTTCCGATTACATTGAAAGTAACATTACTCAAGCTGATATCATTTTAAAAAACCTTTATGATAAACATCTAAAAAAGAAAGATACGCACGCCACGCCATCATTCACAAAAAATAAATCAGATATTTTTTACTCTCTTCCTTCGTCAACGCATAAAAAAATAAAAATTGAACCCTCTCTTTCTTCTACTTTGACAAAAATTCTTAACTTATATGATGTAGAACCCGCAAACATTCTCGCAATACTCAATGCGTTCGTGAGTTACTTTCCGGAAGAAATACATAAATTACCTGAGCATATCAAATCTCAGCTTAATATAGTAAAACCCTCGGACATTTTATCGCATGCGGTGGATGAATCACTCATGTTTCAAATGGTAGTTGAAGGAAAGACAGATAATCTTGATCCTCTGTTAGGTGAACTCCCTGACAAAGGGAAAAATATAATAAACCGTATATTGCAGGATGGTGTATCCTATTATCCAAATCTAACATCAAGTAACATAAAATTCTTAGGTCAAATTCCAGCGTCCATTGCTGCATTGCCTTTGTCATTAAAAAATCATATCTTTAATATTCTTCTTAAATTTTTTACACATACTGAACGTGATACGGCCCTCGCTGCACTGGCTCACTCACTATCAACCATTCCTAATTTTCAACAGAACGTATCGAAAAAATTATATGACATTTTACAATCAAATGAATATTTTTATCACAGAGAGGCTGCCCAATGCTTAAATCAATTAGTCGACAAAGGTCTCTTGCATTATTCAGATGAAAGCAAAGAAATTATAGTTGATTATCTTAATCATCTTAAAAATGCATCCCATATTTACGAGAAACTTCATATAATAATTTCCCTAAGCAAATTAGAAAATCTTCTCTCGCTATGCGACACAGACATTACAAAAGAAATGTTATTGACTTTGTGTCATATTTTGAATACAGAGGACTTTCTTGCAGGAAATGTTTTAGTAACACTTAGTAACTTAAGTCATGTTATAGCTAATATGCCAAAAGAACTCATTGATTGCGTGATAAATGATTTTATTAAACAAGTGCCCCATTTGCCTAATACAGATATAAGAGAGATTAAAAAATTACAATGCGTTTTAGAAAAAAATCCCATTTATATAGAAAAAATGTTGTCTGCCATTTTTAATGAAATCATGTCTTCTTCAGGCCCCGATAATAACAAGTTTAAAATAACGCAGTTAGGTGAGTTATTTGTTTCATGGCATGGCCTTCTGAAAGATATGAAACATATAGAAATTGCTTTTCTCAAAAAGCTGTACCAACATTTTAAGGAAAATGAGCCGTCAAAATGGATTAAAGATTGTGATTTTGCCACTTTGATCCGTTGTTTTGAACACTTACCGGAAGAAACATCTCTCTTTGTGGACTTTTTTAAAGAAAGGCTTAATGACAATGATATGTATACACGAAACTATGCTATGTATGCCTTAGGACATTTACATTTCTCATTGAGTACTCAACCTGATTCTGGCCTTAGTGTTTTGGCACACATGAATGAAGATTTATCTAAAGATATTCAAGATAATAAATGCACACCTCATACTTATAACATATTCTCTTCATTTGGCCTCATGTCGAATCTATTAAACATTCACCAAGAATTCATTAAAGATGTTTTTATGAATTTAACGCTATGTGTTTCGACACTACAGGAAAAAGATAATACTAAGAGTACATTGATGGATAAAAAAGGCATTGTTAAGTCGATCAACCTATTACAAAAACATCTTAATCATGTCTCAGTAGCGCCGGAAGATAAGAAAAAAATACTTACATTTTTAGAAAAAAATGTATCCACATCACTTGAAACGTTATACTTACTTAGTAAGCATATGAATAAATATACATTATGTACACAATATCTTGCTCATTTTATTGATGATCCTGAGTTTCCTCAACTTTTAATTAATATAACTTCTGACATACCAACAAATTCACAACGATTGAGTTTTGCATGCATGCTAGCAAATTTTTTGAAACATTATCACCCTCAGGCAAGTAATGCTAATGCTGTAGGGGCATTATTTTTTCATCTTAAACGTCAAGAATTGCTTTCAGAACAACTGCCGAAGGAATTAGTAACGTGTGTTGAAGAATATATTGATGAGGGACTAAGTTTTAAGACCAAATCTTATTAAACTTGTACAAATAAATCTTACATTTGAAATGCATAACAGGAGTTACCCATGAATATCCCTCCCTATTTCGATGAAATTTCCGATTATATTGAAAATAACATTACTCAGCCCGATATTATTTTGAAAAATCTTTATGATAAACACTTAAAAGATAAAAACACACACGCGACTCGATTATTTACAAAAAATATATCAACTATCTTTTACTCTCTCCCTTCATCAACTCTTAAGAAAAGGAAAAAAACTCAACCTCCTCTCTTTTCAACTTTGACAGAAATGCTTGGTTTATACGATATAACATCTACAGATAAAAAAACAAGCATCATCTCAATACTGAATGTATTTGTGAGTTTCTTTCCAGAAGAAATGCATAAACTACCTGCACATATTAAATCGCAGCTTAACATAACAAAACCTTCGGATATTTTATCTCATTTGTTCGATGAATCACTCATGTCCAAAATGATAACTCATGGACGAGTAGAGGGCCTCGATCCTCTATTAGGCGAACTGCCCGATAAAGGGAAAAAAGTCATACAACATGCGCTGCAAGATATAGAAAGAGATCGTGCGCGACATCTTAGAATAGATGACCCTATACAATCCTTAGGTCAAATTCCAGCATCCATTGCCGCATTGCCTTTGCCATTAAAAAATAATATCTTGACCAGCCTTCTCGAAAATTTAAAAGATCAGGAACATGCTTATACCCTCGCTGCACTTGCTCACTCGCTGTCAACCGTTCCTAACTTTAAAGAGCGTGTGTCTGAAAGATTACATGCGATCTTACTCTCAAAAAAGCATTTTTTTGTTCACGAATATGCTGCTCATTGCTTAAGTCAATTAGTCGACAAAGGTGTTTTGCATTATTCAGATGAAAGTAAAAAAATCATAACCGATTATCTAAATCATCTTAAAAATTGGCCCGGTTTTATCGATAGATTCAATCTATTACTTTCCCTGAAAGAGTTAGAAAATCTTGTTTCCGTCTGCGATGCAGAGGTTGCAAAAGAAATTATATTGACATTGTGTCATATTATAAATACAGACGACTCCCTTAATACAGATGTTTTAGAGACGCTATGCAATTTAAGTCATGTCATTACTACCATGCCAGAAAAAATCGTCGATACTGTAGTAGATAACTTTATTAAACAAGTGCCCCATTTAGATTGCGCAAATATATCCGAGATTAAAAAATTACAATGCGTTTTAGAAAAAAAACCTATCTATATAGAAAAAATGCTATCGGCAATTTTTAATGAGATCCTGTCTTCTTCAGATCCCAATAATGCTAACTCGGGCAAAATGGTAGAGTTAGGTCGTTTATTTGTTTCATGGCATGGCCTTCTGAAAGATATGAAACATATAGAAATTGATTTTCTCAAAAAGCTCTATCAACATTTTAAAGAGAATGATCCGTCAAAATGGTTGATATGTTATGATTTTTTTACTTTGATCAGTTGTTTTGAACACCTACCTGAAGAATCATTTCCACTCGTAGATTTTTTCAAAGAAAAACTTAACGATAGTAATGAGATTGCGCGCGACTATGCTATTGAAGCCTTAGGATCTCTAAACTTTTCTTTAAAAACTCAATCAGACTCAGGCTTCAGTGTTTTAACACGCATGAATGGAATGCTTTCTAGGAATGTTCAAGACAACAAAGATACATCAGTTACTTATAGCATACTCTTTTCATTTGGCCGTATGTCAGATTTACTAAGCATTCATCAAGAGTTAATTAAAGATGTTTTCATGAATTTAAATCGACATATTTTGACATTATCTAAATGGAATATCAGAACTGGTGAAAATATTTTGATGATCAACCTATTACAAAAACATCTTAATCATGTTTCAGTAGCGCCGGAATACAAGAAAAAAATACTTACATTTTTAGAAGAGAATATCAATGTACACAATGCGCTTCCAATTCTATACTTGCTTAATAAACATATGAATAAAAAAACCTTGCTATCAAATTATCTTGAACGTTTTGTAGGTATGCCTGAATTTACCCAGTTTTTAATTAATATAACTTCTGACATACAAGAGCATTCAAAACGATTAAGTTTTGTGTGCATGTTGTCAAAGTTTAAACATCTTCACCCTCAGTCGATTGATGTGGCTAATACTTTAGGGACATTATTTTTAAATCTTAGACGTCAGGAATTCCTTTCGGAAAATCTGCCTAAAGAATTAGTAGCATGTGTTGAAGAGTATATTGAGGACAAATGTATTAAGGCAAAATGTTATTAAACTATTTCCATATTAAAACATTTATAGGAGTCTGCGCATGACAATCCCTCACTATTTTGATGAAATTTCTAATTACATTGAAAACAATATTACGCAGCCCGATATCATTTTGAAAATTCTTTATGATAAACACCTAAAAAATAAAAACACACGCACTCGAACATTCACAAAAAATAAACCAACTATCTTTTGCTCTCTTCCTTCATCAACTCATAAAAAGGGAGAAATAATTGAATCCTCTCTTTTTTCAACTTTGAAAGAAATGCTTGATTTATATGATATAACATCTAGAGAGCTAAAAAAATGCATTATCTCAATACTCAATGCATTCGTGAGTTATTTTCCGGAAGAAATTGATAAATTACCCGTACATATCAAATCTCAACTTAGCATCATCAAACCTTCGGATATTTTATCGCATTTGGTTGATAAATCACTCCTGCCTAAAATGATAGCTAACGGACAAGCCGAAGGCCTCGATCCTCTATTATGTGAATTGCCTGATAAAGGGGAAAATGCCATACAAAATGTGTTGCGAGAAAGAGAAAAAGATCCTGCGCGACATCTTAGCATAAGAGATTTTCTAAAATCCTTAGGTCAAATACCAGCATCCGTTGCCGCATTGCCTTTGCCATTAAAAAACAATATCTTGACCACTCTTCTTGGAAATATAATTAATCACGAACATGCTAATACCCTTGTTGCACTTGCTCACTCACTGTCAACCGTTCCTAACTTTCAAGAGCGTGTGTCCGAAAGATTACATACGATCTTACGCTCAGAAAGGCCATTTGTGGGTCACGATAATGTTGCTTATTGTTTAAGTCAATTAGTTAACAAAGGTCTTTTGCATTATTCAGATGAAAGCAAAAAAATTATCGCTGATTACCTTAATCATCTTAAAAATGGGATTTATTCGCACGATAGATACCATCTATTATCTTGCCTGAAAGAGTTAGGAAATCTTGTTTCCGTATGCGATGTTAGTATTGCAAAAGAGCTTATATTAGCATTGTGCCATATTTTAAATACAGATGATCAAAGCTGTAGGAATATTTTATTAATAGCACTGAGCAATTTAACTCATGTCATTATTACCATGCCAGAAGAAGTCATCGATACTGTGGTTGATAGCTTTATTAAACAAATACCTTATTTAGATTGGGGAAATTTATCCGATATTAAAAAATTTCAATGCGTATTAGAACTAAAACCTAGTTATATAGAAAAAATGTTATCGGCCATTTCTGGTGAGATCATGGATACTATTAACCATAGTCACAGGGGTAAAATGGAAGAGTTAGTTGAGTTATTTGTTTCATGGCATAGCCTTCTGAAAGATATGAAACATGTAGAAATTGATTTTCTCAAAAAACTCTATCAACATTACAAGGAAAATGCTTCGTCAAAATGGATATCTCTTAGTAATTTCTCCGATTTAATCAGTTGCTTTGAACACCTGCCGGAAGAACTATTTCCACTCGTCAATTTTTTCAAGGAAAAACTAAACGATAATGATGAAACTACGTGTACCTATGCTATATATGCCTTAGGAAATCTACACTTCTCTTTAAAATTTCAATTTGACTCAGGTCTCAGTGTTTTAACACACATGAATGAGATTTTTTCTAAACCCGTTCAAGATATAAATGATGAGCTACATGCCCATGCCATACTCTCTTCACTTGGCCATATGTCAGATTTATTAAGCATTCATCAGACGTTAATTAAAGATGTTTTCATGAATTTAAATCGATATATATTGACACAACCTTTTGCCCAATCTAAATATGAAATTATTAACTTAATCAACCGATTACCAAAACATCTCAATGAGGCTACACCGGAAGATAAGAGAAAAATACTTACCTTTTTAGAAGAAAATATTGATGAATACACAATGTTTCCGACCCTATGCTTGCTCAGTAAGCATATGAATAAAAAAACCTTGCTATCAAAATATCTTGATCGTTTTGTAGGTATGCCTGAATTTACGAAGTTTTTAATGAATACAATTTCTGATATACCCACACATTCACAACGATTAAGTTTTGTGTGCATGTTGGCAAAGTTTAAATATCATCTTCCTCAGTCGATGGCTTTGGCTAATACCTTAGGCGCATTATTTCTACATCTTAGACGTCAAGAATTGCTTTCGGAAAAACTGCCTAAGGAATTAGTGGGATGTGTTGAAGAGTATGTTGAGGACAAATGTATTAAGGCAAAATGTTATTAAACGATTTTTATATTAAAAAAATGATAGGAGTTCACATGATTAACCCTCCCTATTTTGATGAAATTTCTGATTACATTGAAAACAACATTACTCAACCCGATATCATTTTGAAAAATCTTTATGATAAATACCTAACAGTTAGAAACACGCGCTCGGCAGCAAAAAATAAATCACATTTTTTTTATTCTCTACCGGCAATTCAACATATTATTAAAAATAATGCCAAGAAATTAGAACAAAAAAAACCTGAGTCTACTTTAAATCATATACTTAATTTGTATTACACTACAGATACACAAAACAAACAAATTATCTCGATATTAAGTGCTTATATAAGCTTTTTCCCCAACGAAACATACAAACTACCAAAAGACATTATCACTCAACTACACATAATCAATGCTTTCCATCTATTATCTAGCTTATTTGATGAACCAATGATATCTAAAATGATAGCTGAAGGAAAAGTAATTGGTTTAGATGATAGGTTGAGAGAATTGCCCGATAAAGGTGAAAAAATTTTGCGGCATGCAGTACAAGAAATGCATGAACAAGAAAAAACAAATAAATATGATAATTATTTAAAATCATTTGCAGAACTTCCAAAGACTATCGCTATGATGCCCTTAGAACTACAAAAAAACATTATCACTAATCTAGTTAAACGACTGGAAGCAGGATTACATAATAGTGCATTATTCGCTGCTCTGGATGCACTTTATCCATCAGTATCCTTGTTCCCTGTCATGCTAGCACGCACATATAAAAAATTACATAAAATATTACGATCCAAAAGAAATCAATGTGACTGGAAATCTGCAGCACATTGTTTAAATCAATTAACAGAATACAATGATTGTTATGATTCTAATGATAATAACATCACCATGAATTATTATCTGAATTATCTACATAAGCCAAATAAGTTTGAGCTTGATTTTACATTAGAGTCTTTAGGAAATTTAGAAAATATAGTCAAAACTTGCGATAAAAAAACGGCAGAACAAATCATATTAGAGATATGTAACATACTTAATACTACAAGAAATGGTTGTATCAAAACTACTGCTTTGCAAACATTAGGAAATCTTAACCAAGTCATTTGTAACTTATCAGATGATACCATAAGGGAGGTGGTAAATGGATTTATGCATAATTTACCTCACCTAGAGGATTTTAACAGGTCTTTTGCTCAAAGTCCTGCATACTCTATTAGCAAATTGCAAAACGTTTTAGAAAAGAAAATTGTCTCTATTAAAGAAATATTAAAGAGCATGTTTGATGAATTAATTTCTAATTCTACAGCAGATAATAAAAACATCATCAGTGAATTATTACTTTCCTGGCGTCCGCTCATTATGGCCTTAGAAGATCAAGGAGCTAGTTTTATTGACAAATTATACCAACATTTTGAAAATGATCCTGAAGATTGGATGCCAATTGATAATTTTAAGGAACTTATAAGTTGTTTTGCTCATTTACCAAAAGAAGCAAGATCGCTTGTAGCATTTTTTCATTCAAAATTAAATGACGAAAACAAAAATTGTTACGCCATAAAGGCTCTAGGATTTTTACAATTTTCTTTATTAGAACACCCGCAAACAAGCTTTGATATTTTAGCATGGATGAACGATAGATTAAATGAACATCAAAATGCTGATTTAGTCTCGTCCATTATCATTGCCTTTAATAATATGACAGGGCTATTAGCGATGCATACGCAACTTATAAAACCTATTATCATGCATTTATGTGCTTTAAGTTATCCATGGAACCGCGGTCAATGCGGTGAGATTATCAAACAATTACAAATACATCTTAAATATCCTTCATTCACAGCCAATGATAAACAGATCATAGCAAAAACATTTGAAGATAACATATCTTTCACTGAGAAATGTTTACTAACTGCTGACATGTTATGTTTTATGAGCCAAGATATAAATAAAAAAGCAATGATAGATAAAAAATTTATGTCATTATCTGAATTTATAACTACCAGATATTCCCGTGAGTTATCACAAATGTTGACTAAAATTGCCATAAACTTGCAACATCAACATCCGAAACAATTAAGTTGGGCATGTGTGCTAGTTAATTATATGAAATATTTCTCTACTAAACATCATTTGCCAAATTACATTGATCTTGCCAATGCTTTAGGAACTTTATTTTTACCGATGAAACGTCAAGCATTAATTGCGAATAAATTACCCAAGGAATTAGCAAGATGTGTTGAGGAATATGTTGATAATGATTACCTTGCAAGTTATAAAAAATTTTAGCAGGAACTATTATGAATTCTTACCTTGATGAAATTTCTAATTTTATTGAAAATAATATGATGCAGCCAGATATTATTTTAGAAAATCTTTATAATAAGCATTTAAAAGATGAAACCCAGCATTTGCATGTTACACGTTCAATCTCAAATAATCCTTCACAAATATTTTATTCCTCACCTTTAAGAACATATAAAAAGCGAAGTCTGGTTGAAACAACTTTAGATAAAATTCTTGATTTATATCACATCACACTCGATAAAAAACGTATTATTGCAATTTTGAGTGCTTATATAAGCTTTTTTCCTAATGAACTACGTAAAATTCCCGAGGATATCAAATCACAGCTATGCATCGTTACCGCTCATAAAATCCTATCCAGCTCAGTTGATGAATCACTCATGTTTGACATGATATCCCATGGACAAGCAAATGGCCTGGATCATTTCTTAGGTGAATTACCCGATAAGGGCAATGGGATTCTTCAAAATGCGTTGTCCTACAGAAAATTGGTCTATGTTGAGGACGAAATAAAAAAACGCATAAGAGCATACGGCCAAATTCCGCAAACCATATCTACACTGCCCGTCACATCACAAGAATGCCTCTTTATATCACTTGTTGATCAATTCGTAAAAACCCCTAGAAATAAGCTTCAATTTACTAACTTTGATACTTTATCCGCCCTTTCTTCTGTTATTGCAAATTTTCCAGAACTAAAAAAGCGTTTATATAAAAATTTATACAAAATCCTACATTCAGAAGACTGTTGTTACCATTGGGAAAATGCAGCTTATTGTTTTAATCAATTAATTAAAGGTAATATTTCGTATAACTTACGTGATACTAATAAACTCATACGCTACCTTATTAATTGCTGTCATAATCCACAACTATTTGCCTCTGCTCTAGATGCCCTATATGGTTTGACTGACATTGTTTCTGCTTGTGATACATCTGTCGCAAATACATTAATCTTAACCTTGTGCAGTCGCTTAAAGACAAAAGACACTTATGCCAAAACTTCTGCGTTCCGTCTCATGGGTGCTTTAAGTCATGTAATCATTAACTTGCCGCAAAACACTATTGATATCGTTATAGACAGTATTATTAACCATTTGCCAGACATCATTGATCATAGTGTCATGTATGGTTTTTCTTCAACGATATATGATATAGCTAAATTAAAATGCATTTTTGAAAATAATCCTATCCATGTTGAAAAAATTTTATTGGCGCTTTTCAATAGAGCAATCTCTGAAACTACCACTCCTTCTCATGAGACAACCTTGCATACATTATTTGCTTTATGGCATGGCATGCTGAAGAACATAAAAAAAACCGAAATTGTTTGCCTGCAAAACCTTTATCAACGCTTCTATACAAACGAACACTCGAGCTGGATTGCATTCAATAAATTTTCTATTTTAATAGGTTGTTTTGAACATCTACCAGAGGAAGCTATTTCTCTTGTTAATTTTTTTATAACAAAACTTCATGAGGAGGATAAAAGCATTAGAAACTATGCAATATTTGCTTTAGGATCTCTACATTTTTCTTTGAAAACGTTGCCTGACTCGGGTCTTGAAGTTTTAAAATGGATGAATATAACATTATCTAGGGAAACCCTAAAACTAGATGATAGTGGTGAGCATATCATTCTGGCTTTAGGTAATATGTCAAATTTGCTAAGTATTCATCCAGAGCTTATAAAAGATACTTTCTTGAATCTATGTGATGCCGGGACAAAATCTCATTACTCTGCGTGGGATATAAGTAATATTGCCCAATCCATTTATTTATTGAAAACTCATCTCAATCATGATTCATTAACATCAGAAGACAAACAAAAAATATTTAACTTTTTAAAAGTAAATATAGCGCATATCCAACCTTATTCACTTGCTGCAAATATATTATGTTTACTAGGCACTCAGATGAATAAAAATAAAATATTTACTGAAAAATTTATGACAAAGTATTTTGAGCAAACTTTTTTTTATGATGATTACGGTGCTAAAATCATTACTGAAATAGTGGCTAGAATAGCCATGAACCTGAAAGATCAACACCAAAAACAATTAAGTTGGGCATGCATCATAAAACAATATATGCAAAATTTTGCTACCAGAAGTAATTTTCCTCACTCCATGTATTTAGCAAACGCTTTAGGAGAATGGCTCTTCCATCTAAAACGTCGAGAAGTACTTTTGGAAAAGCTGCCTAAAGTATTAACAACTTGTATTGAAGAATATACTGATGAGCCCTCAGCAACTGCTTATAAAATGTAAAGTTGAACAATATACAAATCGATGGCTAATTTGTTAAAATAACTATCACCCACTACTGTTAAGAGAAAAATAACAACATGGATACCCTTTTATTATTAGCTGCACTGATCACATGCTTGGCACTTATCATCACTTTGATTGAATTTCATATAGGTTTTAGAACCATACTCAATCTATCTAAACAAACCGAACTTGATGAAGATAAATTGCCATTCATTTCCATTATTTTTAGTGCATTAAATGAAGAAAGGGACATAGAAAACGCTTTAAAAACCATGTTGGCGCTTGATTATCCAAACTTTGAAATCATTGCTATCAATGACAGATCATCAGATCGCACCCCCGCTATTTTAGATCATTATCAACGGCAATATCCTGATCGATTACACGTTATTCACATCAAATCATTACCTGAAGGATGGTTGGGCAAAAATCACGCCTTGCATATTGGCGCACAACATGCCAAAGGTGATTGGCTGTTATTTACCGATGCCGATGTTTTAATGAAAAAAGGTCTGCTTAGAAAAACCATCAGTTATGCTACTGCAACAAATACTGATCATTTAACCATTTTTGAACATCATCTACGCCCCACTTTTTGGCTAAGAGTTTTTTATCTTGCGCATTACCTCACTTATAGCATGGTTGTGAAACCTTGGCGTATACGTTATGCCTGGAGCAAAAAATCATTAGGTCATGGCTCCTTTAATTTAGTCACTAAAAAAAGCTATGTGACTTGCGGCGGCCACCAAGCGATCGCTATGGAATGTTTAGATGATTTAAAATTTGGCAAATTACTAAAACAGCATGGGTTTCATCAAGATACCGTCGATGGACGGGATTTTATTGAAAGAGAGTGGTATAAAACCCTGCCTGAAATGATCTATGGGTTGAAAAAAAATAGTTTTGCCTTTTACGAATATCACATATTACCTACATTAAGAGATATTTTATTTGCGTTTATTTTTTATCTTTGGCCAGTCATTGCGATGTTTGCCTACACGGGCGCTATTCGCGGAATAAACATCTTAAATGTTGCCCTGACCCTTTATATGAGTGTGTATGTGGCCAAACAATACAGACTTGCAAGTAAATTTGCGGTTTTCTACCCCATTTCTATTCTTTTACTGCTTTATACAATACTTAATTCTGTTTTTTCCACTTATGCCAATAAAGGGGTGATATGGAGGGGGACGCATTATTCTCTTGATCAATTAAAGAACAAATAAGCAAGTGTTTTGGCCTCGATTTTCTGATATACTGCAAACTATGATGGTTAACTGAGAGCATAAACTTGACCTTAGAAACAACCTTATATTCTAAAATTTTGGTCCTAAGCCCCGAAAATAATAAACATCTGCTTAACCTATGCGGTCGATGTGACGAACACATACGACTGATCGAAGACCGCTTAGAAGTCCACATTAAACAACGCGGTTTCACTTTTTCTATTTATGGCCAAGAACCCGATGTGGAAAAGGCTTATTTGGCTTTGACCGATTTATATAGTCAAGCACAAAAAGACCGCATGCTGGCACCTTATCAAGTGCATTTATATTTACAAACAACAGGGAAAAAAACGACTGTGCAAAAGACCTTATCGTCGGAAACAAGTATGGATGTACGTATTAAGCGCGGCACTATCATCGCGCGGGGTGAAAACCAAGTACAGTATTTACAACATATTTTTAAAAACGATATTAATTTTGGCATAGGGCCTGCGGGAACCGGCAAAACTTATTTGGCCGTGGCCTGTGCTGTAAATGCCTTAGAAATGGAGCGTATCAGCCGAATTGTATTAGTAAGACCCATCGTCGAAGCAGGTGAAAAACTTGGTTTTCTACCTGGAGATGTTGCCCAAAAAGTTAATCCTTATTTACGCCCGCTGTATGATGCGCTTTATGAAATGTTAGGCTATGAATCCGTCATGCAACTCATGGATAGAAATATTATTGAACTGGCACCCCTTGCCTATATGCGTGGCCGCTCACTTAATGATTCTTTTATCATTTTAGATGAAAGCCAAAACACCACGATAGAACAAATGAAAATGTTTTTAACGCGTTTAGGTTTTAATTCAAAAGCTGTGATTACGGGTGATGTGTCGCAAATTGATTTGCCCAATAAGCGAGATTCAGGGTTAATGCATGCCATCGAGGTTTTAAAAGATGTTAAAGGTATCAGTTTCACTCGATTTATGCCTCATGATGTCGTAAGACACCCCCTGGTACAAAGCGTTGTAGAAGCCTATGAAAATTATAACCAGAAAAAAACGGATAAAACCAACTGATTTATGATGTATCAAGTCACCGTTCAACGTACCGTACCAAAAAATAGCATGCCCTCGACCAAAGATTTAAAACATTGGGCAAAAACCACCTTGAAATTTTTAAATAAACATGCTGAACTTAATATACGTGTGGTAGATTCATCCGAAATAACCGAATTAAATTCGGAATATCGCCAAAAGAACAAACCTACCAATGTACTATCTTTTCCCTTTGATATGCCCGATGAAATCGAAGACGAATTGACTTTTTTAGGCGATATTATCATTTGTGCTGAAGTAGTAAACAATGAGGCACTATCTCAGTATAAATCACAACAAGCCCATTGGGCACATATGGTAGTTCATGGCACACTGCATTTATTGGGTTATGACCATGAAAAAGAAGAAGATGCAGAACAGATGGAGCCTAAAGAAATCGCTATTTTAGCAACTTTAGGTTTTCCTAATCCTTATGAATAAGTTTAAAAGGTGAGCAACATGGATGAGGATGAAAAAAAATCAAGGTCCTGGTTTGAACGGCTAAGCGACATGCTAATACGTGAGCCTAAAGATAGAGAACAGCTCATGGCAGTCTTACGCGACGCTGAAGAGCGGGATATTTTAAGTGCTGAAATGTTACGCATGATAGAAAGTGTGCTGCAAGTTTCCGAAATGCAAGTACGTGATGTGATGATACCCAGAGCACAAATGGTTGTCGTTGAACACGACAGCCCGCCCAACGTTTTATTACCTTTAGTCATGGACTCAGGTCATTCACGTTTTCCTATCATTGATAATACCCGCGACGATATTGTGGGTATTTTGCTTGCTAAAGATTTATTAAAAGCTTGTTACCATAAAACAGAAGAATTCAATATCAATGATATATCTCGCCCGGCTGTATTCGTGCCGCAAAGCAAACGCTTAGACATTCTTTTAAGAGAGTTTCGCATTAATCGTAATCACATGGCGATTGTCATCGATGAATATGGTCACGTCTCTGGCCTTGTCACTATTGAAGATGTGTTAGAACAAATTGTAGGTGATATCGAAGACGAATATGATATTGATGAAGATGATGAAATTAAAAAACATGCTGATGGGCATTACATCATCAAAGCCACTACCGATATTGATGAATTTAACGAATATTTTCATTCGGATTTAAGCGACAAAGAATTTGATACGATAGGCGGCTTAGTGTTGCAAGGCTTTGGCCATTTACCTAAACGCGGTGAAGTGCTAGATATCAATAATTTTAGATTTAAAGTATTACACAGTGATAATAGACGGATACATTTGCTTGAACTGACTATCACTTAAAGGCTTAAGGATGATACTTGTCATGGATAGACTATTTCTTTTATTTATCATGCTATGTTTAAGTACTACTGCTTATGCAAAAGCCGTCATGGATATTACGCCAGCCATTCTTGGAACAGTTACCTTAAGTCAAACAGCAACGATTGCCATTAATTATAATGTATTGAATAATACCCGCCAATTCCTTAATCGATTTACTATTGATCCTCGTTTTCACGTGATACCCGGCGCCCTACCCGCAGTGAGTTTAAAAACCAACAATTGCACAGCTCCTCTTGCCCCAGGCGCGACATGTACATTCCAAGTACAATTGGAAGGCAGCGAAGATTTACCGCCAAGTTTTATACTTTCACCCAGGGTATGTGCCTATACGGTGGGAAGTAGTTCATCGGTATGTTCACAGCCTATTGCCGCTGATCGAACTCCAGTCAATGTTGAAAGTGTTGCGACCGGTTGTTCTGCTAATGGTTATGGAACGGGTTGTTTTGTCATGGTGTCCAAAAACCAAATGCAAGGAAATATGACTGTACTTGATCCTGCACCCGAGGATGCACCGGATGTCAGTGCATGCAATTCAGCAGGATCAGTTTCAAAAGCAGATTGTATTTGCAGCATTGAAGGCCCTGCTGCAAACAATGGCAATGGGACTTGGTATGCGTGGTTAGGATTAACAGCAGGGGGTAATAATAATCCCAGAGAAAGACTTGATAATTTACTAGGGCATCCAGCTTTTCCTCTAACAAGCTCATGGGTTTCGCTTGAAACAGGATTAACGGTTTATCCAAACTGGGGGGCTTTAGGTATTGACATACATAACTATCCGAATGTAACCAATATTATATCAGCCATCAGCACGCCTGTGAACACGGGTGGTTTTAATACTCCTGCAAGCACGTTTGCAGCTACCTGTACTGATTGGACCAGTGCCAGTAACGTAACAGCTGTAGACCCAGGACAACCCAACGGCACTGTTGCTGCAAATAATAATGCAAATTCATGGAATGATGCGGGTACTGCATTTTGTGATGTCTATCGATCTATTTACTGTACGGAAGTTTCGCCTTGAACGCAGCGATTCCCGCGCTCAAGAAGGTCAGCTATTCATTTTTACGCTCCAAACAGCACATCCCTGTGCTTAGTGTTGTCATCCTGACAACAAGTCGCTAAAAATGAATAGCTGACCTTCTTGAGCGCGGAAATCGCTGCCTTAAACGCTTCATATCTGTTTATAAAATGACCAAACTGACCTATTTTCTCCTTGATAGCTATGATTTGACTATATATAATACCAAAATTATATATATGTTTAATTTATAGACTATTATTGTTGGGTTATAAATATGAAATCTCACTTACTGAATCCTAATGACGTAACAGCTGCTGATCTTAAGCAGATGACAGAAACAGAATTGAAAAATCTCTTCCAACAAGGCTGCGACCTATATGCGCAGAATAAATTCGATGAAGCATTGGCCATCTTTAATATGCTTTTACGAGTCAAAGAAAATAATATTGAAGCCTTAAATAAGAAAGCTCAGACACATATCACACTTCATCAAGACAGTGAAGCAATGAACGCCTTAAAAAAAATTGTTTCACTTGAACCTAACAATCATCGTGCACACTTTTTCTATGGCGTAGGTTTGAAGGATTTAAAAAAACATGAAGATGCCATTGTTGCACTTAATGAATGTTTAAAATTAAGGCCAGATTTTTATCCTGCTCATAAATTCCAAGGTTGGGCATTTCATCATTTAGGACAAATGGATAATGCTAAATTATCTTTTGAAAAAGCCGTTGCATTGGATAAATCCAATAGTAGTTGTTATAGCTATGGCGTAATGCTTTACATAGCGAAACAATATAAAGAAGCACTCCCTATTTGTGATAAATCCCTCGAGTTAAATGCTAATTGTTATCGCAGTCATTATTATCGAGCCTGCACCTTATTCTATTTAAACAGAAAAGAAGAAGCCATTCTTGCTTTTAAGAAAGTCATTGAAGTTGCGCCTGATAATCATGGTGCCTGGAGATTATATGCAGATGGTCTTCTCTTATTAAAACAATATGATGCATGCTTTGAGGCATGTGAGAAGTCTTTAAGCCTTTGCGCTGGAAATTTTCCGGCTATTGAATTGAAAAACAAAGTTGTGAAACTAGTGAAGAATAACGAAGAACAAAAAAGCGAAAAAGTGAATCTTTGCGATGGGCTCGCGAGATCATTTAGAAACAACGGCAATGCTAAACTTCATTCGGGAGACTATAAAGGTGCGATTCGTGATTTTACTGAGTACCTTCGTTTAAAACCAGATGATGCAGACGCCTTTTATTGGCGCGGCAATTCTAAACGTGATTTGGAAGACCTTGAAGGTGCGATCGCTGATTATACTGAGTACCTTCGTTTAAAACCAGATGATGCAGACGCCTTTTATTGGCGCGGC
>CAYVRW010000044.1:0-18421 GCA_964453575.1 uncultured Coxiellaceae bacterium
TTATCTGAGGCGTTACAAGGACGTGATCTTTGGTAACCATAAATATATTTGCAGCGCTTGCTTCAGCCACATGGCCTTGGGTATTCAATAGAATAGCTTCGTCAAAATCGCGTTTTATGATTTCTCTACGTGCGAGCACATTATCAAGACAAGCTAATGATTTAATATTGGCAAGAGGCGAGTATTCATTACGTCGTATGGTTGAAATGCCAATTTTTGCAGGGTGTATGTGAGCGATATAGGGAAACATTGCAATCATTACAGTAGGTTTGATAGGTTCGGGATAGTTTAGTCCTCTGGCTCCTGAGCCGCGGGTGATAGTTAGCCGAAAAATAGCCTCATTTTCTATTGCATTAAGCTTGAACAATTCAGTCAGGATTTTTTCTAATGCTTCATAAGAAAGATCAATAGGTAACTCTAATAATTCCGCCGATTTTTTTAATCGAACCCAATGCTTTTCCAAAGCCAAGGGTTTTCCTTGATAGGTTCTGCCTGTTTCAAACAATCCATCAGACAATAAAAAACCTCGATCGGTAGGTTTAATGTTTGCATCATGGGGAGAAAGAAATTGTCCATTGAGATAAATCATAATTTATAAATCTTATTATTTTATAGTTAAATTGAGGATACTTTATTTATTGATTTTGCTTTAAGTACTCACTTAATTTCTCAATGAACCCAGGCTCAAGAAAGTCCTTTCGAATAGGTGTCTGTTGTTCATACATGACGACATCAGATGTGGCAATGAAACCATGTGTAATATAAGATGGAAATACCATCACATCGCCTGCATGGAGATTATAAAGTTTATCATCAGTACGAACCTCGACATTACCTTTAAGTATTCTTATCACTTGCTCATTAAGGTGTGAATGAACCGGTAATTTAGCGCCTGTTTTTAAATTCCACTGTATCACCGTAAACTGAGAGCTTGTGACAAAACGCATATTGATTTTATCGGTTAATTGATGAGATGGTATGGCATCGAAGTCAAAATATAATGCTGCTTCTTTTGCGGTTGCGTTAAAGCTAACCAGTAAAAAATGTATGAATAAAAAAGTTAAGGCAAAGAACCTTTTTGAAATTAAAAACATAAAATATCTCTTTGATACATTTCTTTAATGGCATTGCGGATGGGTTCATTTTTAATCCGTGCTGTTAAGTCGCTTATATCTTTTGTATGGGCGTCAATAGGTGCGACTAGGCTTTGTGGGTCAAAATCTTCTTTATTTTGAATTTTAACTGAATCAAGCATTAGGTACTTCCCTGATTTTATTGTTGTTTAGTAGTTCTTCTGCAGGTTTTAGTAACCTTCTAGTTCCGTCTTTATGGTCTGCATACAAATCGCCATCCTCAGTTAAAGTCAATGCAGCTATAGCAAAGCGTAATATACTTTCATTGTCTTTAAATCCCCATTTAATTTTTATTTGATTTAGGGCTCTTAAGTCTCCGTTATTAATGGTCAATTGGAGATCATTAGCATCTTCATTTATTTTAATTATGGCCATAATTTTCTCTTTCTAAATTGAAGGGTGGTAAATATTATAATTGTAAGCTTTTTCATTTGGCTTAGGGTCATACCCCCAGCTCAAGTTAGTCCATTATAGGTTAATCTAAAAATGATATATACGTCCATAATGAAGAAATAGGATAAAGGAGAGTACGAGTCCTGTCTAGTTTCATGATACCAAAAGTAATAATCACAGTTTAATTAGGTTTTACATTTATCTCGGTTTTGACCCTGAAACGGGTATTTCCAACTCGGATGATGGTGATAAAACGGCCGAATCTTGTTGAGTCCATATGCCAAACGCTGAGGTGGCCAATGAAACGGGTGATAAATGCTCTCTTGCTTTTGCAGATTTTTCTCTAAAGTTTAAATTTGTTGGTAATTCGTTACGACACCATTTTTTTGGTTGTAGCTGTTGTGAAGTTTTTTCATCCGTAGGTGGCAATGTTTGTGGTGAACTATAACATTTGGTAAAAATCGACTTGCCTAAAATTTTTAATCCTGAGTAAAGCTGTGTTAATAACATTGAAGGAATGAATACAGCTGCCAGTGTTGCAGTTTTTACAATACCTACACCTACTCCAATCACTTTAACTGGAAACCATTTACTCATTGCATCAACCATTTGAGTAATGTCCAGTGCTCTAGCAGCTTTACGCATCATAATCTTTTTACATAAACCTGCGTATTTTGTCATAAAGAAAATCTTATTCATGGTTTCTTTCATATCATTGCGAAACTCTCTACCGCGTGAATGATTTTCTGCTTCAACATCTAGTGGTATGACTTTAGCATCACGATGGGCAACTAAATATCTAAGATGTGCATCAGCACGTTTTTGGATGCCATCAGTAAACCCATTACATATTTTTTGCAGGGGTTTAAGGAACGAAGGAAGATTAACCCGACTATGTTGGGCAACAGAATCCTCAAAATGCGGATCAATGATTCCATAAAGATTAATTCCGCGTGGAAATCCTTTTTCTAATGAAAAAACTGGATCACCTAATTGTTCATAAACATTCACTTTTGACCATATTATGGGTGTGACGTTTTTAAAGCGCTGCAGTGTGCTCTCACACAGTGCAGATGGATTTAAGCAATCTGCACGTTCAACTAATTCAGGGTATTTAGCAGTTACAATCATACCCATGACAGCACCTTTACTATGACCCACGAGATAATTTTGGCGACCATTTTTGCGCATGGCATCGCCGATAGCTTCTATATGATGACCCTCACCAAGCGAATAATGCGGTTTATAATTATAGATAACAGCTAGATCAGATCCACGAATCATATCCGGCGAAGTTCCCATAAGTGTAACAATATTTGGAACTTCAGCAGCATAGTCACCTTGAGGTTCAAGGATATAATCATACATACGATCTTCTTCTTCCAGCAGCCATGCAAGTGGACCGCGCTCTGGAGAAATATCGACTTTCAATGCACGGTATTTAATATCTTGCCATTGTCCATTGATTCGCAATGGAATATGAATAACAGTTCCATCAGGTGGCTCTAAAAATGGTAAAAGAGATGTCATGCAACCAATGAGAATGCGGATCTTTTCTTCTTCGTTACTTGTAAATACCTGACCTGCGACCAATCGGTTAGACATTTCTTGCAAAAGAGCATAAAAATGGCCTGAAATAACGCGGATGAAATCTGGATTGCGTTTTTCCATTAATGCTCGCATCACTAGATCAAGCGCATAATCATAACCTTGACCTGGAATAGGTTGAACACTACGTTCCAAATACAACAAAATATCCTTTGATGCTATGTTTAGTAGGGTTTCATCGTTACGTGCGGGCAAATTCGCTTTGTCCCGAACACCATCAGATTCCAATGTAGTACCACCCAAAACTGCTGTGAACACCGATTCCATAAATGTATGGGCGGTGATTCCAGTATGAGGAATATCACTGAGGGTTGATTGTATTCGTGCATGCGACATATTTTATCATCATGTATAAAAAAGATCGGTATTTTAACCAAACGAGTTCTTAGAGGCTTTCTATGGCCAATAGTATACAAGAAAACAGCTTATTTTAAAGGGTATTTTGGATGTTCTAAGATTTCGCTGGAAGCTTATGTGGCGGAGAGGGTGTCTAACATATTTCAGTTTGTGATTGTTTGTCAAAGTTCATTATTATCTGTAATAATGAATTATTTTTAATTCACATAATGGTAATCATAATTCTGTTGTTTTAGTGTTTCTAGCCAACCCATGACATAATCGCGCAAGGTGAATAATATTTTTATTAAGTTTTGCATAAAGTATCTTTTATTAAAGTCTTATAAGCCGTTTGTAAAATTTGGGTAATAGGATTAACAGAAAGTTTTTTTTCTTCAATTTGCTTTACTTCCTGGATTTCAATGATGCTATTAGTTATAAATATTTCTTGAGCTGACAATAATTCATTCAGATGCATAGAACGTTCTTCCGTTTGAACTGAGAGTCTATCTGCAAGTTCTAAGACGATCTCACGAGTGATGCCTGGTAGTACACCATCTTTTATCTGAGGCGTTACAAGGACATGGTCTTTGGTAACCATAAATATATTTGCAGCGCTTGCTTCAGCCACATGACCTTGGGTATTCAATAGAATAGCTTCGTCAAAATCGCGTTTTGTAATTTCTCTGCGCGCGAGTACATTATCAAGACAAGCTAATGATTTAATATTGGCAAGAGGTGAGTATTCATTACGTCGTATGGTTGAAATGCCAATTTTTGTTGGGTGTATGTGAGCGATGTAGGGAAACATCGCAATCATTACAGTAGGCTTGATAGTTTCGGGATAGTTTAGTCCTCTGGCTCCTGAGCCACGGGTGATAGTTAGCCGAAAAATAGCCTCATTTTCTATTGCATTAAGCTTGAACAATTCAGTCAGGATTTTTTCTAATGCTTCATAAGAAAGATCAATAGGTAACTCTAATAATTCCGCCGATTTTTTTAATCGAACCCAATGCTTTTCCAAAGCCAAGGGTTTTCCTTGATAGGTTCTGCCTGTTTCAAACAATCCATCAGACAATAAAAAACCTCGATCGGTAGGTTTAATGTTTGCATCATGGGGAGAAAGAAATTGTCCATTGAGATAAATCATAATTTATAAATCTTATTATTTTATAGTTAAAATGAGGATACTTACACATACTATACACCATTAACCATCTTTCGATAAGCGTAGGGGATGCTTTTTTATCGTCAGGTAACATGTCTTTATATGATTTTAAAATATCCATTAAAGACTGAGCTTGATTTCGCTAGAATCAGATTTGGCGGAGAGGGTGGGATTCGAACCCACGTGGGGACTCTCGCCCCCCATCCGATTTCGAGTCGGTGCCGTTATGACCGCTTCGGTACCCCTCCAGAGAGTGGGGATTATCCTAGACATTAAGATACAACGCAACTGGATTTCTTCTCAATGGGGGGGTGATAGGCGGATTCTATAATAGCGGCAATCTCGTCAGAACGTTGCTTGGATTCTTTTCTGTATGACTCTAAAAGGAACTCTCCATCCCACCATTTTCTGTGTAATTTTCGTCCTTTATCGTCACAGACATGAGCATAGCCATCAAATTCTCTTACAATATAACCATCATACCAACTTTCGGGTGCGTGACAATCCTTAAGAGGTTCTTTCTCTGGTACTTTCGCAAAGAAGGAAGCCGTTTCAGAAAAAGCAGTATGAAGGGTAAAATATAATGCGCTAGTTAACGTTTTAGGACCAAGATCACATTTTGATAAATTTATCTCATAACTCAATAATTTGTTAATTAAATATTTAACATAACAAGCAGGAAGATAATGTTGTAATAAATAATTCACGACGTTTGCTAAATAATAATTTTCCTCAGGATGAGGGTACGCCCAACCGAAACCATAAGTTTGTTGATATAATTGCAATGCACTAAACAATAGAAGCTTATTAAACTGTTTTCCGTTTTTTATGACGGTTTGAGGTTTGATAGAGTTTTTAAATTGACCTAATGCAATTTCCCAATCGTTTTCATTATTAGAATGCCGAATGATATCAAATAATTTGAGCAATGCTTTTAATGAATCATTTGCTTGTTGTTCGATTTCTTTCGCATAACCTTCAGGGAATTGTTCTTTGATTTGTTTTTGTTTAATGATGTCACCATCAGGTAGTTTATCCATATAATTCATAAGTATCTTTGCTAGGTTGACATCGTCTGCACCTAAGGCAATTTGTAAGGCAGTCCCATAAATTCTTCGGCCGGAATAATTAATGACTTCAAAAGGTGTTGTTAATAATTTTTGGCGTGCTAAGGGGGAAGCTTTTTTAAGTGTTTCTCTAACTTTATTTTCATTTGAGTTAGCAACGCTTTCTAAGAATGCAATTAATCGTAAATTACATCGAAATAAAAAGCCATCTTGTTTTGTTGCAAGTGCTAAGCTATGGCGAGTTTTAGGGTCAGCTTCTAAATTTAAGTAGGGTAATAAATGATTTTCTAAAATATCTTTAGGTAATTTATTAAAAAAAGGAAATGATTTTTTTCGATCAGCAGCCTTACCAATTGCTTGATCCAAACAAGTAGGTGCCATACAAAAATTTATCCATTATAAATAAGGCGGTGTAAGATCAGGTCTTGTCAGGCTTCCTGGGTAATGCCTCTCCGGTACAGGATATTCTGCATGAATGGTGGATGAAGAAAGCCCCGGTGGGATTTTCAAAGGCGGTATGCTTCTTGCTTTAAGATAATCGGTATCACGATTAATGATGACACCGTTGTTACCATAAATATAGGAACAACTGCTGATAAATAATACTGAGATAAGGATCATTATTATTTTTATGTTACGCATGGTAAACCTTCTTATTTTATATCAATGTTTTTTCGTGCAACATGCCCATTTCGTGTAACACGGTTTTAAGTTCATCGCGATATTTAGCATCTAAAGGCAATAAGGGTAAGCGGATGCCCGATGGAATTAAACCCATTTCGTATAAAGCCCATTTGGTAGGGATGGGATTAGTTTCCAAAAATAATGCTTTATGCAGCGGCATAAGTTCTGAATTAAGTTTATTGGCAAGTGTTTTATTGCCTGATAAAGCAGCTTGGCAAAATTCGGCCATTTTTTGCGGGGCAACGTTGGCTGTTACAGATATCACGCCTTTTGCACCATTTAGCATAAGTTCATACGCGGTTAAATCATCGCCGCTATAAACAATGAATTCTTTGCCGCAACGTTGAATAATTTCAATGGCGCGGTCTACTTTACCTGTTGCTTCTTTAATGCCAACAATAGTATTGATTTTAGCTAAGCTTTCAACGGTTTCAGGCAGCATATCACAAGCAGTACGGCTGGGCACATTATATAAAATAATGGGTAAAGTGACTTTTTCAGCAATGGTCTTGTAATGCTCATAAAGTCCAGTCTGGGTCGGTTTGTTATAATAAGGAGTGACAATCAAAGCTGCGTTGGCGCGTGCTTGTCTAGCATTTTCAGTCAGTTCAATCGTATGCTGAGTAGAATTGCTGCCAGTCCCAGCAATGATAGGAATTCGATTGTCCGATTGAGCGACTACATTTGAAATAAGATCAAATTGCTCAGCAGCAGTGAGCGTTGAACCTTCGCCTGTAGTACCCGTCACGACCAAAGCATCGGTTTTTGAGGCAATATGCCACTCTACCAAATCATGTAAGGCTTTTTTATCAATAGAGCCGTCCGGTTGCATAGGTGTAACAAGTGCTACCATGCTGCCATTAAACATGCATTTTCTCCAGTTGATTGAATTTTATGTGCATCATCATACCTAGATTATCTATTTTTTTCCATGTTATTTCCGTATAATTCACGCTTCTTTTTAGGCAGGAGTCAATGGATGCAAGCTAAGCTTTGGGCAGATAAGTTATGGGGCCGAGAAGCCAAATTCAAATACCTATTTCTGGCGTCTATATTATTGTTGTTTGGGATGTTAGGCAGCCGTGAACTTTGGACCCAGGAGCATCGTTGGGCCGATATTGTGACCAATATGTTCTATTATCACGATTTCTTGCATCCCATGTTAGAAGGCGATGAATATTATGATAAACCTTTATTGTCTTATTGGTTAATTGCGGCCATTACTTTTGTAACAGGTCAATTAAATACGTTAGTGTTGCGTATTCCTTCAGCCTTGGCTGGTTTGCTTGCAATTTGGTCTATTTATAGTCTGGGTACCGATCTTAAAGATAAACGTTTGGGCATGCTTTCTGCCTGGATGATGTTAACAGCTTATTATTTTGCTTTTTGGGCGAGAATCAGTAGTGCTGATATGCTCAATCTGGCGGGATCACTTTTTGCGGTGGCATGGTATGTTAAAAAAAGAGAGCATACAAGTTTATTGGATTACACGATTTTCTTTTTGATTTTATCGATTACTGCATCTTGTAAGGGCTTAGTAGGGCCTGTTGTAACTTTTTTTATCATTTTGCCGGATTTAATAAGTCAACATAAATGGAAAAAGCACTTAAATCTGCGCGTATGCATTGCGATGATTCCTGCAGCTATTCTTTATGTGTCACCTTTTTTAGCGTCTTCTTATTACAGTCTTGATAATTACGATCAAAGCGGTTTGTATCAAGTTTACCGTGAAAATATAATACGCTATTTGCATCCCTTTGATCATAAGGGCCCCATTTATACTTATTTTATCTATTTGCCAGTTTATTTATTTCCGTGGATATTCTTTTTTATTCCAGCTTTGTTCTATCTCAAGCGGCGATGGAAAACATTATCCAGCAATATGCGCTGGATGGCATGGGGCACCTTTGCGATTTTTTTATTTTTTACCTTAAGTGGATCAAGACGCGGGTATTACATTTTACCCGTGATTCCTTATGCCATTTTAATCACAGCTGATTGGATTTTGTCTGGAACAGAAGCGTTACAAAAGTGGGCAGGACGCACTGCCATCACTTCTTTTGTGATATTGGCACTGATTTTTGTGGTTGCGCAACCCTTTTATTATGCACATGGCGGTTTGAAAACCTTTGATGGTTTAGTAAAAGCAGAAGCTAATAAAATTAAACCTTGGTCGCAATGGAATATTGTTTTACTTGACGCAGAAACAAAGTTGACTTTTTATATGCATTTATCACCCGAGTTACAAAATTTTGATACGACAGAGGAGGCAAAATGGACTGAGGCAGATAGCGACCTTAGAAAACATGAAGTCGTCACTCAGGAAAGTTTATTAAAAGTGTGGCCTATACTTAAACAGCAACCTAAAGATTCCATACTCATTACGCGTCGACAATATGTACCTTTGATAGCTGATCTACTTCAAAATTACACCATGGTTGAAGCTGAGCCTACTTATTTTGAGGAATGGTTTAAAAAATCGAATCCAAAACAACCGGTGGCATTTATTCCAAAAAACTCTATATAAGGTGTTGTTAAATGATGCGTTATTCTGTAGTATTTTTATTTTTACTAAGGGAATAGAAAAGGAACTTCCAATGACAGATAATTTTTTACAGCGACTTGAAGAAAAAGTAATGGTTTTATTGACCGAGCTTGAAAGCTTGCGCAAAGAACTTAATCATTTGCGACACGAAAATGCAAATCTCAAAACAGAAAAAGCAAATCATTCGAAAAAATTGCAAAGTTTGGTTTCACTTTTGGATTCACTCGAAGCAGAATCAGCTAACTACAGTAGTGAATTACGTGTAGTAGGTGCTGAAGAAGAATTTGCAACAGCTTAAAGAGTTTGTCATTACCGCAGGCAAAAACGTCATTACGAGCCTCTACATTCTTTGCAGGGGCTCTGCATTTAAAGCGCTTGATCTTACAACATGAATTAAATTGAGGAGAATTTATTATGATTATATTTGGTGGTACGGTTCGGTTTGGAAACGGTATCTATATTGGTACCCATGATAGTGGTACCCATGTTGATATGCCAAAACTCATTGATTTTTTAGACAATACCAACACCATTAATCCAAAAGATATTGAATATGCACTAAGGAGCGGCGATAGCAAACTGAAAAAGTTGTTAGCAACTCACCCAAAGACCAGGTCTAAAGCGGAATCTATAGAAAAAGAAAAAGCGCAACAACTGATGCAAGAGAAACAGGGACGGTTGTTAGTGGATGCCGCAATGCACAACAATATTGAGGAGGTGCGCAGGGCATTAAAAGATGTAAAAATATCACCTAACGAACCTAAAGTATGGGTAGATAGTGGTCTTGCTGCGCTCAAGGTTGCTATTGAGAAACCCAATGTAGAAATGACCCAAGTGCTTATAGAAGCCAAAGCAAGTATAAATAATAAAGAAACATGTGGTGAACGAAGTACCGCATTAGATGAGGCTTTATTGGCATATTGCTACCCGCGATACAATGATGACCCTGATACGCTTGCGCGTGCTCTCGCAGTCATCCATGTATTAGTGGAAAATAAGGCTGGATTTAAATATGACAGTGCCAGACTATTCTTTCTTGTACTGAAGAGGTGTTGTAAAGATCCTAAAACAGCAAAAGATCCCAAAGTAATCGATTGCCTTGAACATTTATGTAAACAATTAGAAGACTGGGGTTTCAAAGAACCGCCCGCATCGCATTGGCATCATTTTGTTAATTTCCTCACAGGACCGTACAGTCTTTCCGAGGTACTTGAAAGTGCAAGAAAACTTTTGGAAGAAATGAGACGAAAACCCACTCACGATAGCTTATTTTTCAGTTCAATTTTCTCAAATTGCTGTACAAAAGATGATTCTAAAGAATCTCTTGCTGATAAAAAAAGTGTAGCGAATTTCGATAAAAAGGGTCCTCAATAATCGTTTGAGATGTTGAGCAAAATATATGCTATTGCTTTGGTTGATATTTTTAATACAAAAATACTATAATTTAACTTTATTAAATCAAAAATAACGGGGAATTATTATGTTACGTGCGCGATCCGTGCATTGGATAAAAAATATACTGGGCGATATTGACCCAAGAAAAGTTGAACTTGAATTTCGGAATGGAGATAAAGAAACTCAAGATTTTTTGTCAACCTATGAAGAAACAGCAGATTTAGTAAAAGAGATAAAACAAAAATTAATCATGAAAGATCAACTCGATCGACTTTTTGATGCGGTATGGTGGGGCAGTATTCCGCAAGTGGAAAGCTTGCTACGTGATGAAAAAATATCACCCAATCAACTCGATATTACAACGCCGATTACGGAAGCTGCTAAAAATAATCAAATAGATAAAGTAAAACTATTAGTAGAGTATAAGGCAGACGTCAATCTGGGTCATTCTCAATTGCCGCTTATTGCAGCTGTTCAACACCGCTATTTAAATATTTCCGAAGTTCTGATAGAGGCTAAAGCAAACTTAGAACTCAAGGCATGTGAAGAAAAGACTGCCCTGGACCTGATGATTTTGGATGCGGACTCGGTTGCGAATAACAAAGATGCTGAAACAGCGGCTCACCATGATGAAGGTTTACTTCCTATCATCAATTTATTATTAAAACATCGTGCGAAAGTTCATTATTCAGCACCTTTATTTAAAATGTTGGAGCGCTGTCATAAGCAACATCCTAATGATCCTAGCATAGTGGAAAGTCTTGAATGCTTACGTGATCAACTAATAGCCCGCGGGGTTAAAGAATCTGCACCTGAAAGTAAACCAAAAAAACTTTTCAATTATTTCAAACCTTTTTATCCAGATTTTCCTAGAAATGATGCGGATGTTTTGCAAGCGGCAAATGTATTTTTGAGAAATTTAACTGAGAAAAAAAAGCAAAAGCCTTAATTTTTACTCTCAACTTTGCAACCCAACGATCCTGTGCCTAGTCTGACATCAATGTGATCACCTATTTTTACTTGATGGGATGACACAATGATCTTTTGATGTTGTGTTGCTATCGCATAGCCGCGTTTAAGCGTTGCAAGCGGACTTAGCGTGTCGAGTTTGCTGGTTAATTGTATAAATGAATGCTGCATTGTTCGTAATTTTTGTTGCATCAACGCTTCAAAACGATGTTCGGCTATATTTAAATGGTGATGATGGCCGCGTATTGTATTTGAAGGTGTATTAGCCAATAAAGCTGCTTGCAGTGTTTTAAACGTTGCAGAGTTAGCATTGATTTTTTGGTAGATAAGCCTCGTTAAAGTTGCTTCATAAAACTCTAGTTTATGCCTTTTTTCAGTCAATCGTCTTTTAGGATGTTGTTGTTGCAATTGCTTGTCTAACCAACCTAATTGTTGTTGCGATTGCGAGAGTGATTGTTTTATGCATCGTAATAATTGATTCTTCGATTGAGCCAAACTGTTTAATAAAGTTTGGGTATCAGCAGTTAATAATTCCGCCGCGGCCGATGGCGTAGGTGCTCTCATATCTGCGACAAAATCAGCAATGGTAAAGTCGATTTCATGACCTATGCCGCTTATGATTGGAATAGTGCTTTTGAAAATAGCATGGGCCACGATTTCTTCATTAAAAGGCCATAAATCTTCAATTGAGCCGCCACCACGCGCTAAAATAATGGCATCACACTCTTTTCGATGATTGGCTGTCTCAATGGCTTTGACAATGTTGGCGGCTGCTAGCTCACCCTGAACTAAGGTGGGATATATAATCACGGGTACACAGGCAAGCCTTCTTTTTAACACATGCAAAATATCTCTAATGGCTGCACCCGTAGGTGATGTAATAATGCCTATACAAGCAGGAAGGGTAGGCAGCGTTTTTTTATGGATAGCATCAAAAAGCCCAGCTTCGGCCAAACGTTTTTTTAATGCTTCATAAGCTTTTTGTAATTTGCCGACACCGGCTTCTTCCATATGTTCCACTAAACATTGAAAATCGCCGCGGCCTTCATACAGGCTGATTCTTGCTTTAATAAGTACATGCATACCATCTTTGGGGGTGAGGTTTAAACGACGAATCTGAGGTTTAAACATGGCACAACGAACTTGAGCCGTTTCATCTTTAAGCGAAAAGTACCAATGGCCAGAACTAGGCGCGACAAAATTGGAAATTTCCCCTTCTATCCATAAAGGTAAATAAAAGGTCCCTTCCAGCAAAAGCCGTGCTTCACGATTTAAACGTGTGACGGTGAAAATTTCTTCAGAATGGCTTATGTCGGTGATAGTCATAGGTTTTACATGATACATAAATTTCACATATTTCCAATAGGTTACGTTATTGTTGCGTTCAAATTGCTTGCATAATGATCGATTTTTAGTGATATAATATCAATAAGATCAATAAATGATCTAAAAACGAGGATTTATGACAGGTATAGATTGGGCTGTATGGCCTATTTTTCTTGTACAAGCATTCGCATTGTTATTTATGCTTTTACCTAAAAAAATACGAATTTTGGGTTTATCGACTCGTTTTATCGCAATTTTTTTGTTAATTATAGTTTGTATAGCTATGCTCGCATCGCTTTATCATGATAGCACTACAGCATTACATCTTAATTTTTAATGGGGTTGCAGTATGAATAAACTTTCAAGAGCCATCATACGATTTGAAGAAACCATTAGTATTTTGGGTATATTTGGGGTATTTACCATTTTGAGCGCTGGTTTAGTCATGCAGTTTGTGTATGGTGAAGCGCCATGTCCTTTGTGTGAGTTACAGCGGGCAGGGTTTTTAAGCATAGCAATAGCGCTTTTCATGAACCTTAGATACGGGAATAAGGTAGCCCATTGGGCCGTTGTTATTTTGAGTGCATTTGCAGGTATTGCTGTGAGCGTGCGTCAGATTTTATTGCATGTGAACGATCCTATAGGTTTTGGCAGTGCTATTTTAGGCTTGCATATGTATACCTGGTGTTTGATTGGTTTTGTAGCGGCCATCGTAGGTGCTGCTTTAATGTTAATTCTTTATCCTGAATTTAGCTGAAACCTATTCGACATTATGTCAAAAAGCTGTATAATGTGGCGTTAATTTTATCCAAGCGTTTCGGGGAAATTAACATGAGCACCATACCACAAGCACTTACCTTTGATGATGTTTTACTTCTTCCTGCTGAATCCTCTGTATTGCCTAAAGACGTTGATTTAAAAACACATTTAACGCGCAATATTGTCCTTAATATCCCTCTTTTATCCTCAGCCATGGATACGGTGACAGGGGCTAGATTGGCCATTGCCCTGGCGCAAGAAGGCGGTTTAGGCATATTGCATAAGAATATGACGATAGAACAGCAGGCAGAGGAAGTCCGCAGAGTTAAAAAATTTGAAAGCGGGGTAGTTAAAGACCCTGTGACAGTAAACCCGCAAACAACGGTACGGCAAGTCTTAGATAAGATTAAAATGTATAACTTCCATGCCATGCCGGTGGTCGATAAAAACCAACAATTAGTAGGTATCGTAACAAGCCGCGATTTACGCTTTGAAATGGATCTTGATCAACCCGTATCAAATATCATGACGCCCAAAGACCGCTTAGTGACTGTTAAAGAAGCCACGGAAAGAGAAGTGGTACGGAAATTATTGCATAAACACCGTATTGAAAAAGTGTTAGTGATTAATGACCAGTTCCAATTACGCGGCATGATTACAGTTAAAGATATGTTAAAAGAACAAGAAAAACCTTTTGCTTGCAAAGACCAATTTGGCCAATTACGTGTAGGTGCTGCCGTGGGTGTTGGCAATGAAACTGAAGACAGAGTAGCTGCATTAGTTGAAGCAGGTGTAGATATATTAGTGGTCGATACGGCGCATGGTCATTCAAAAGGGGTGATTGAACGTGTGGGCTGGGTGAAAAAACGTTACCCCGAAATGCCGGTTATTGCCGGGAATATTGCCACAGCGGCAGCAGCCCATGCACTTGCAGAAGCAGGAGCGGACGCTGTGAAAGTAGGCATTGGGCCAGGGTCAATTTGTACCACTCGTATTGTAACAGGCGTAGGTGTGCCGCAAATTACCGCCATTCAAAACGTAAGCCAGGCGTTGAAAGACACCGAAGTCGCTATTATTGCTGATGGCGGTATACGTTATTCCGGTGATATTTGTAAGGCCATTGCAGCAGGGGCCCATGCGGTAATGATAGGCGGCTTATTTGCCGGTACTGATGAATCGCCCGGTGAGGTTGAGCTTTTCCAAGGTAGGGCTTATAAATCGTATCGTGGCATGGGCTCCTTAGGTGCTATGGCACAGCGTCATGGATCTTCTGACAGGTATTTTCAGGACAGCATGAGTTCTTTAGATAAACTGGTGCCCGAAGGCATAGAAGGCCGGGTTCCTTATAAAGGCAGTATGGTGAATATCGTGACCCAATTAATGGGCGGTTTGCGTTCAGGCATGGGTTATACAGGATCCCCTGATATTGATGCCCTGCGAACCAAGACTGAATTCGTACGTATCACTGCTTCAGGGGTACGCGAAAGTCATGTACATGATGTGCAAATTACAAAAGAAGCACCTAATTATCAAACAGACCAATAAAAGGCACCATTTAACATGAAAGATATTCATCAACACCGATTATTAATTCTTGATTTCGGATCACAATATACTCAATTAATCGCGCGTCGTGTGCGTGAAATAGGGGTATATTGTGAAATTCATCCTTATCATATGCAAGATGAAGCTATTCGTGAATTTGCTCCCAAAGGAATTATTTTATCGGGTGGTCCTGAAAGTGTATTGGAATCCTCAGAAATTCGTGCCCCTCAAATCGTATTTGAATTAGGTTGCCCAGTACTCGGCATTTGTTATGGCATGCAAACCATGGCGGTGCAATTAGGTGGTCAAGTGGCACAAGGAGAAAGCCGTGAATTTGGTTATGCAGAAGTTAGTATTAAAAATCCATCGCATTTATTAGAAGGTATTGAAGATCAGGTAGGTGTATTACATGTTTGGATGAGTCATGGTGATCACGTTTCCATTTTGCCGCAAGATTTTTCATTATTAACTAGCACTGAAGGATGTGAAATCGTTGGCATGTTTGATGATTTACGAAAATTTTATGGATTGCAATTTCATCCAGAAGTTTCCCATACGCGGCAAGGTCAACGCATTTTAGAAAGATTTGTGTTAGATATTTGTCAATGCACACCTTCCTGGACTACGCACAATGTTTTAGAAGAAGCAATACAAAATATCCAACAACAAGTGGGTAAAGAACATGTGATTTTAGGATTATCTGGGGGCGTAGATTCATCCGTGTTAGCAGTTTTATTGCATCGTGCAATAGGCAAACAATTAACTTGTGTATTTGTCGATACCGGATTGTTACGTCTAAATGAAGCGAAAGAAGTGCAAACGTTATTTGCCAAACATTTAGGTATTCATTTAGTGACGGTGTCTGCAGAAGAAAAATATTTGCATGCGCTCAAAGGTATTGATGATCCCGAAGCTAAACGTAAAATCATAGGAAAATTATTTGTTGAAATTTTTGAAGAACAAGCTAAAAAAATTAGCGATGTTAAATGGTTGGCGCAAGGTACTATTTATTCCGATGTCATTGAATCAGCACATGCATCGGGCAGAGCGCATGTGATTAAATCGCATCATAATGTAGGTGGATTGCCTGAAAAAATGCATTTGAAATTACTCGAACCCTTGCGTGAATTATTTAAAGACGAAGTGCGTAAATTAGGTATTGAATTGGGTTTGCCTTATGATTTAGTGAACCGTCATCCTTTTCCAGGGCCTGGCTTGGGGGTGCGAATTTTAGGTGAAGTAAAAAAAGCATATGCCGATAAATTACGTGCTGCCGATGCCATTTTGATAGATGAACTTTTTAAACATGATTTGTATTATAAAGTCAGCCAAGCGTTCGTCGTATTTATGCCTATCAAGTCCGTGGGTGTCTTAGGTGATGCTAGGCATTATGATCATGTGGTTGCGGTCCGTGTGGTAGAATCGACTGATTTTATGACGGCGCATTATGCTCGATTGCCGCATGAATTTTTAGAAAAAGTATCTAACCGTATTATTAACGAAGTGCATGGCATATCAAGAGTGGTATACGATATTTCAAGTAAACCACCTGCAACGATTGAGTGGGAATAATGTTTACTGACCAAGACCATCATTGGATGCAGCATGCACTGCAACTAGCAGAAGTAGCAAAATCTCACGAAGAAGTCCCTGTGGGTGCAGTGCTTATTTATGAAAATAAAATCATAGGTGAAGGCTGGAATAGACCGATTTCATCGAATGATCCTACAGCGCATGCAGAAATGATTGCATTACGCGAAGGTGCGCAAACACTTCAAAATTATCGTTTAATTCAAACCACTCTTTATGTCACGCTAGAACCTTGCGCCATGTGCATGGGCGCGATTATGCATGCACGTGTGAGTAGGGTGATTTTTGGTGCATATGATAAACGAGAAAAAAATTGCAATCACCATGCAGAATATCATGGCGGATTGCTTGCTGAATCATGCGGGAAAATATTAAGTGAATTTTTTCTAGTAAGACGTTGACAAGCCTCACATTAAAGAACATTTGGATTTTTTGGGCTCTTCTTTTTTGAGCTCTTTTTTTGTTAATACTGAATCGATTCGAGTAGCTGGAAAAATTCCTATTCGACTTAAAGGATTATAATAACCAAAAATGAGTTTAATCAGATCAGTGGTTATACCGGTTGTTTCATTAATCATTTGAATAAGTTTAGTTTCTTGACTGTTAATCAATGGTTGTAATTTATTATAATTGTCCATAATGTCTTTTACTGTATAACTTATTCCTGGCATTTTTTCTTCTATTTTACTCGCTTGTAATTGATCACATAAAGTTTTAAGCGACATTAATACAGAATTTTGTGGATCATAGGCTTCCAAAAAACTTCTAAACTTATCTGGATGATGGATTTTAGCACCTTTTTGTATGAGGAATGTGATGATTTCAATACCATCATTAGATGGTAAACCTCTCATTGCAAGATCTAGCGCTGTCTGATCAAGGTTGTTTTTCGTTTCCAGATCTGCCTTAGCATCTAATAGCAGTTGTGTGAGTATTATATTGTATCGTAAAACAGCAAGCATGAGCACTGTATACCCCTCATGGCTGGCCTGTATGTTGATTGTGTCGTTTGGTTTTGTTAAGAGAAGAGCAACCATATCCATATGATAAAAACGAACAGCTGTTATGAGTGCGCTATTATGAGGGTCATTAGGAGTGGTTCCATCAGTTGCGCCCGCATTTAATAATATTTGCGCTAATTTTAATTGATTATTATAAGCAGCTATTAAAAGGTACTCAGTACGCTCAACTGGCGTAAGATTCTCCAAGTATTGTTTTAATAATGTTGATGTTTTGGGATGAGTTGATAATAAGTCTGCAATATCATCGGCTATTTTTATATTTTTTACATTTATTTGTCGAGATACAATGTTTTTAAATGTTTTACCTACCTCAATTTTAGTGAAACTGGCTTGTTCTTCCAATAAGTTTTTTACTTCTTCTAAATCACCTGTATGAGCAGCTCCTTCAAGTGTTCGTGGGTTCATTTGGTTTTTTCCTCGGGCAATATATGCAAAAATTAACCTATTTTACTATAACATGTATAAAATAGAAACAAATCCTTTTTTTAGATTAATTATATAGTTAGGTGATTTTTTGACAGGTGTCAGGTTTGGAATTTTACCAAAAACAGAGTATTTTTTTTAATGCCATGTGCTTTAGCAATGTTTTGATAACGCTTTTTTTCAGCTGAAAGTTTTGGCACACTACCTAATTTTCCAGATTCAAAAGCAGTTAAAATGGCTTTTTCTTCAGCGCTTAATTTTTGTTTAGATTTTTTCATGTTGCGTTTTCCTCTTGTGTTTTTTTGTGACCTTTCGGCTTTTAAAAGCGGTTTTTAAGAAAATCTTTTCTTCATCATAATAGCTCACCCAATGGTGTCAACTTGAGAAAAGGTGTTCACTTCTCTGTCACCCCGCAAAATTTTTGCTCACAACTCTACATAAGAAAACAGGTGGTTATC
>CAYVRW010000045.1:0-18339 GCA_964453575.1 uncultured Coxiellaceae bacterium
ATAAAGCAAATATGGCATTTTTCATTAAATAAGGCATTCCATTTATCGTAAAATATCTTGGCGAAAACACCACAGGGTCCGTAATTACAGGCAATATGGAAATCCATTTGGATAGAAAAATTGCTGAACGTCGTATTTTCCCAGCGATTAACATCAATCGCACCGGTACACGTCGTGAAGAACTACTGACTGATAAAGACGAACTGCAAAAAATGTGGATTTTACGTAAATTACTGCATCCTATGGATGATTTGGCAGCGATTGAATTTTTGCTTGATCGTTTGAAAGCGACAAAGACGAATGAAGATTTCTTTGATTCGATGAAGCGATAACTGAGTCGCGGCGAAAGGAGAGTGTCTTTTAGCGCTCTCCTGTAGTCATATCCTGGAGAACTGACCATGAATTACTGGCTCTTCAAATCCGAACCCGAAACCTTCAGCATTGCTGATTTAATGAAATCTCCAAAGCAAACTACCCATTGGGAAGGTGTTAGAAATTTTCAAGTGCGTAATATGCTGCGTGATGAAATAAAAGTAGGCGACCTTGCTTTTTTTTATCATTCCAATTGCACACCGCCTGGCATTACTGGCATTGTTGAAATCGTCAAAAATGGATATCCGGATGATAGTGCTTGGAACAGCAAGTCAAAATATTTTGATCCTAAAAGTACTCCTCAAAAACCCTTATGGTACATGGTCGATGTAAAATTCGTGAAAAAATTTGATCGTATTATTACATTAGATGAACTCAAAGCAAATCCTAAGTTGCAAACAATGCAAGTGACTCGCAGAGGAAATCGACTGTCCATATCTCGGGTGAGTAAAGCAGAGTGGGATGCGATTATTTCATCACTTGAGTAGCGGGCCCCACTATTTTTCTGTGAAAAATTTCATCCTTAGCCTCATCATGATTTCTTTTTGCGGCGCGTACACCATCCGCAAAAAGACCTATGGAGCTTAATAAAGTCGTCGGGGGGCAAAGACATATAAACATTACTGTAACGCATATGGCGGCCATACAGATATCATGACTAGTCTCAGCCGCATCTCCTAACGATTGAAGATCTCTAATCATAAATAGACATGGCATAGCTGCACAATATAAGTAAGGTTTTTTTGTTCGATCAATGTAAGGTAAATCTACATTTCTTCGGTCACCTAACGCTTGATTGATTTCTTTAGATGTTGATTGAGAATCAATGATGTCCGGCTTTAACAGGTACATTCCCATCATGTTTTTTAATGGATCGGGCATATTTTCCCACGATGTATCAGAAGTATATTTACTTTGCTTTGATCGTGTAAAAACTCGTTTAATAACATTTTTAAAACGGCTAAAAAAATTCATATTTCATCCTTTAATTCGATAATAATTATTCTTTTCCTTCATAGTTGTAACTCATGCAATATACTAAATATAGCTAAGCTAAGTAAGTAACTATTTAAGATTAATTTCCTTAACTATCAACGAGCTGCTGGAGAAGGGGGCCATGAATTAATGGTTTTCCAAACAATCTTTGAGGATGTAGTATATTTTGGAGCGAAAAATAACTATGGCCATACTTTTTAACCCATTGTAAAAGTTCAATTTTATTCCACTTGACATAACAACCAGTATGTCGGATAATTATCGACATACTGGAGATATCAATGAGACTTGAAAAGGTTAGAAAAGTAGCTGGACGAGAGGAAATTGATTATCAATTCTTACTATCTATGTTAAATGACTATGCGCATCCGAGAGATAAGATATCTGAATGGTTAAAATCCGGTGATCTTATTCGTGTAAAAAAAGGCCTTTATGTATTTGGCAAGCAAATTGCGCAAACGCCTTACTCACTCGAGGTGTTAGCTAATCTGATTTACGGACCTTCTGCTATTTCATTGAGTTATGCTTTGTCATTTTATGGGTTAATTCCCGAACGTGTTACAACCATCACGAGCATCACTCCAAAGCGAAACAAAAAATTTTCAACGCCAGTGGGTGAGTTTATCTATCAATACTTAAATCCACAGAAATACGCAGTTGGAATTGAGCTTGCAGAAACGTCAAATACATCCCAGTTTCTGATTGCTTGTCCAGAAAAAGCATTATGTGATCATATTCATCTAACAGATAAAAGTATTATATTTTCTACGTTGGATGATGTTGAAAGTTATTTATTTCATGATTTACGAATAGATGAATCAATTATGCGACAATTTAAAGTTTCTAAACTAAGCAATATAAGCGAAGTATATAAAGATACGAGATTGGTTTTATTAACCAATTATATTAAAAAATGGAAATCGTCATAATGCATTCTGCCATTAAAACTATGCTTGATAAATATCAGTGTCGTTCCGGACAAGATTATATCAATGCATTAAAAGAAATTTTTCAAGAAATCGCTCTTCTTGGGTTATGGCGATCCAAATTTTATGAAAAAGCCGCATTTTATGGAGGAACTGCGTTAAGAATTTTATATAATCTTGATAGATTTTCAGAAGATCTCGATTTTACGTTACTGCAAGTGGACAAGGATTTTGATCTATCAATTTATAACCAAGCCATTGCTGATGAATTAAATGGTTTTGGATTTAAAGTCACGGTAGAAACAAAAAATAAGACTGTTGAATCAAATATTGAATCAGCTTTTATAAAAGCAACCACTAAAAAACAATTAATTGTCATAGAAGCTGAGCCTGAAATTATTGATCGTATTCATCATATGAACACGATAAAAATTAAAATGGAGGTCGATATTGATCCACCAGGGAGCGTTAACACGGAAGTAAAAAATGTTCTTTTGCCTATTCCTTTTTCAATTAAGACATTAACGCAGCCAGATTTATTTGCAGGCAAACTTCATGCGGTACTTTGCAGGCCTTGGCAGAAAAGAGTAAAAGGGCGAGACTGGTATGATTTAGTCTGGTATATTGCAAGAAATGTGACAGTTAATTTGGATCATTTGCGCGATCGTTTGATTCAAAGCAAAGTTTGGGAAAAAAATAGGAAATTTATATTAAATGATTTGTTGGAAATGTTAAGAAATAAAATCAATCAAACTGATTTTAATAATGCTAAATCTGATATATTACCATTTATAAAAGATAAGCAGGCAGTTGATTTATGGAATCGAGATTTTTTTCTTTTTATCATTCAAGACATAAAAACTATTTAACATGAATTACTGGCTCTTCAAATCGGAACCCGAAACCTTCAGCATTGCTGATTTAATGAAATCTCCAAAGCAAACTACACATTGGGAAGGTGTTAGAAATTTTCAAGTGCGTAATATGCTGCGTAGAGTGGGATGAAATTTATGGACAAAACCAAACCGTTTGATAATACCCATTACACCCCAAAATGCGATTTTTAACATCCCATCTGACATCGAATTTTAAATGTTCTTCAATTGAAAAAGCTCGAAATAGCACGCTATTCCTGCGCTTTTTCTCATTCAGAACATTTAAACTTCTCGTCATCTGGGCGTTAAAATCTCGCATCTTGGGGTGTAATGGGTATAAATCAAACGGTTTCAAGCAGCTCTATTTTTATATTATAAGGTATGCTTAACATCCTTTGTATCTGGCTTTGCTAGCGAAATTTTTCCATTTGAATCAACCGTAATTTTTCCTCTAATTTCTAAGGTTGATTCTTGCTTTGCAAGTCTAAAATCATAGTCTTTTTGATGATGATAAGATCCACCCATTTGATAGTTGTTCGCTACTAATTGGTCTACGGCGTTCAGAAGGCTGTCTACATCATTAAATACTAAATATTGATTGCCAGGTCTATTATCATAGGTGCGAGGAATTCCTTTATTTAAAGCATCCATTAATGGATTATTTACGTAATTTGATTTTTCTTCAAAAAAATTTTTTCGTTTTTTAGGGTTAGCGGGATTGGCATTTATTTTTTGATTTATATCCCGCTCTATCGCGGCCCAGTTAAATGCACCCGCCGCATTAGAATAAGGCACGATAGAGGTTTTTGTTCCGCTATTTTTAACCGCTTTCTGCATAGCGCTATAATCAACAAAATTATCATCGCAAATAACTGTGATATCTCTCGGGGTTTTTTGTGTTTCTAGATCGATGACAGCTTGGTATTTACTGGTCATTTTATGGGTGTCGATAATCGTTATTTGATCAATGAGTGTCCTTTCCAGGCCGGATGCTTCAAGCACTGCTTTTATGTATTCTTCGCGATTTCTGCTGATAATGATGACATCAGCTTTCTCTGCAATCATGTTTTTAAGAAATGATAGAGCATCTTCTATGACTTTCATTTTTTTATTTTCAGGCCGCTCAAAACCTGCTTTTAAGAGATTCACGATGTTTTCTTTAAAGGAACAGAAATTATAATCATCATCAGAATCTATTTGTAAGGTTTTATAAAGAGCGCTATTAATGCATTGACTGCCTTCCAAGCTAGATAAAGTTCCATCAAAATCGAGATAAAGTCTTGTTTGCGACATCAATATTTCCTTTTATAGTTATTTGAATCTGTTTAAATTAAGATCATAATGAATAAAAAAATCAATTAAATATCAATTATACTCTCTGCATATGATATAAAATAGTAATATAACCTTATATTTTTTTGGGAGGAACTATGGAACGCGCTGTCGCTAAACATCAATACTCACAAAAAATTGCCGATGAATTAAAACATTTTTTGGCAGATACCTATGTACTTTATTTAAAAACCCAAAATTTTCATTGGAACGTAAAAGGCCCTGAGTTTTACAGCTTACATAAAATGTTTGAGGAACAATATTTAGAATTAGCAGGAGCAGTGGATGAAATTGCCGAGCGCATACGTGCCATAGGAAGTCATACACCTGCATCATTTGCACAGTATTCACAATTGGCTTCCCTAGAAGAAGAAAAAAATGAAATTAGTGCAAAAAATATGTTAGAGAAATTAACCAAAGATCATGAAATCATGGCGCAAAATGCTCTTGAAATGATTCCAAAAGCACAAAAAGCGCATGATGAAGGAACAGCGGATCTTTTGATACAACGATCAAAAGTCCATGATAAAACAGCTTGGATGTTAAAAAGCTCGTTGCGTTAATCATGTTGTCTTATATTGATTTTGAGCGCATAAGTCATGGTATCAAAACAGCATTTGCATGTTTGATAGGTTTTGCTATTACGCGATTATTTTATTTTGATATAGACCAGTGGGTTATCATTACCATTGTTGTCGTAATGTGTGCTCAGCTTAGAGTAGGCAGTGTCATTCAAAAAGCTTCCATGCGTTTTATAGGTACGTTAGCAGGTTCAATTATTGCAACCATAACCCTGGTTTTTTTTCCGAACAATGAAATGGCTTATGGTATAGCCATAGCCTTATCAGCCATTGTTTTTAGTTATATAGCAACAGGCGAAAAATTTTATGCGGACTCCGGAACATTGGGTGCTGCGACAGTAGTTATTATTTTGATTAATACAAATCCCACGGTAAAAATAGCAGCGGAGCGATTTTTAGAAATAAGTTTAGGTATTTTAATTGCAGCGCTAGTATCGCAATTTATATTACCTGTGCATGCGCGTAAACATTTACGCGAGTTGCAAGCAAAAACCATGAGAAAATTGCGGGAGTTTTTTCTTGTTAATCGCATAGCAGGGCAAGGGGTTGAAAATCTCGAAGATTATCAAAATTTGGAAGAAGGCATTGCGCAGCTGCTTATAAAACAACGAAAATTGTCAACGGAAGCTGTGCGCGAACCTATGGGTGAGGAATTTAAAGCTATACGGTTTCAACAATTATTGCGTGCCGAAAGAGGAGTTTTCCGTTCTATTACAACCATGCATTATATAGAGCAACGGTTTAAAGATTTGAATAAATTTTTTGATGAGACTATGTTAAAAAATTTTGAAGACAATATCGCCGCGTTATTTGAAGCCATTGCTGTTTGTATTGAAGAGGGTTATCAAGACAAAATGCCATTATCACTTCCTGATATTAATGTATTTAAAGAATATGTTTTTGAGTTAGATAAAAAGATTTCAGATGAAACGATAGAGTATGTGAATGCCTATTTGTTTTCAATAGAAATGTTAGTCGATCACTTGGGCGCTATTTTAAATTTGCTTAAAGAGTAAAAGGATTATGGTCAAAAGTGTTTTTTTCCCGAATGCCATTGGTTTCGCAAGCTTCATTAAATACTTCCCATAATAGTTTACTAAATTCATAATGTTTATCGTAAAGCTTTAACGTTTTCATAATGATAGGAAGATAATGATCTTTGTTATGATTATGCTCACTTGAGAAGGAATGATTGGCAGGAGGCTTATCAAAATAATCTTGTGCTTTTTTCAGTTTTTCCATACATCTATAAAATGTTAACATGCTCCATAATTTAGTATAGGGCCAATCATTTATCATCTCTGGCCAATCATCTTCATACTTTGCTAAGGTAAGGATATCATTGGGTGTATCTTTATAATTTTCTAGAAACCATAGTGCTTGTTTTATCGACTCGATATGAACTTGAAGTTCTTTGTGATGTTTTGTATGAGTAGCAAAAAATGCTTTCATTTTTATGTTTCCATATGGTTTTTGTATTTATACTATGGCAAAGTAAAAAAGGCAATGACATTAATTCGGGTTTTCCAAGCTTAACACCCCTGCATTATAATCATAAGCAAATAACTCTGCATAACGTCCCCATTCTATGACAGTTTCTAATACCCGTGAAGCTTCTTTCTCCGTCAGGTAATCTTCAAGTAATGATAAAAAATTTTCTTCCAGCGCGCGATGACGAGGATGTCTTGTGAGTTGATCATAAATATAACGTGCAAGTGGAACGTATTTTTTTAAATGTTCTAAAAATATTTTTTTTCGCTCCAAAATATCAGCTTCAACAAATGCTTTGCCTGCCTCAGTAATGGTGATATCACCCTTGGATACTTTGGCAAATTGTAAAATTTCGAGTAACTCGGTCAAGGGAAATAATTCATCGATATCCAGATTTAACGTATCAGCAACATCCGGCAAATCCATTTTGCCTTGATTTTCAGGGGCATTAAGCGTTTCAAGCAAGCCGGTGATTTCAGCAATATTAGCTTCAGGCAACCGATATCCTAAATCTATAGGCGGATGAGTTTCCACAATGCCTCCTGCTGTTTCCATGCGCGGCTGCGGTGTAGTCATTAAGGTATATACACGATCGATTTGGTTTTTAAAACGTGGGTCAAGATCACTACGTGGATGCGGCAGCGTAATTTTAAGTTCACCGCGTATGCAGCCTGGGTTGCTATTAAAAACAATGATACGATCAGCGAGCAAAATAGCTTCTTCAATATTATGTGTAACAAATAAAATGCCATGCAAACCTGTTTTTTTTGTTTCCCATAAATCTAATAAGTCACTTTTTAAATTGTCTGCTGTTAAAACATCAAGCGCAGAAAAAGGTTCATCCATCAATAAGATATCAGGATTGACCACCAGTGCTCGCGCAAATCCCACACGTTGACGCATGCCGCCGGATAATTCTTTGGGAAGTGCTGTTTCGAAACCGTCTAAGCCTATGGTATCAATCGCTTTAAGCGCACGTTCACGACGTTCATCGCGATTAATGCCAAGCGCTTCTAATCCAAGCTCTACATTTTGTAACACAGTAAGCCAAGGCAGCAGCGCAAACGTTTGAAATACCATAGAAATGCCGCGTGCTGGTCCATGAACAGGTTTGCCGCGATAATAAACAGTGCCCTGACTGGGTTGAACTAATCCAGCCAGTATGCGTAATAAAGTTGATTTCCCTGATCCTGATTTACCGAGTAATGCGACGATTTCGCCTTCATACATGCGAAAATTGATATCCTGTAAAACCAGTAATTCTTGTTTATCACCTTTTAAAAAACTTTTTCCTACATTAAGTGCTTCAAGTAAGGGCGTTGGAAGAATAGGTGTTTGGGACATAGGAAATCCTTAATCTAGCATATAGCGGCTTTCAGAATATCGATACAAGGGCCGCCAAAAAAAATGATTAAAAAGCAAAACTAATACGCACATCATGCCTATGCTTAATGCAGTATTAATAAAATCGCCTTTTGCCGTGTATTCAGAAATATAAGCGCCAAGTCCGGTTGCCACAAGCTTGGTATTTCCCCAGCTAACAACTTCCGCAACTATACTCGCGTTCCATGCGCCGCCTGCAGCGGTAATTGCGCCGGTAATGTAATAAGGAAAAATAGCAGGCATAAGAAGTCTACGCCATCGCAGCCATGTTTTTAAACCTAAATTGTCGGCCGCTTGCAATAAATCTTTCGGTATCATGGAAGCACCTGCAATCACATTAAAAAGTATATACCATTGTGCGCCTAAGACCATGAGCGGCGTCGCCCAAATGTTTACATTTAAATGATAGGTCACAATAAAAATGACCACAAAGGGATAAAGTAAATTCGCCGGAAATGCTGCAAGAAATTGGGCAATAGGTTGCACCAGGTAGGCAACATTAGGCCGCAAACCTACCCAGACTCCAATAGGTATCCAAATAAGCGAGCATAACGTGACCATGATAAACACACGAATGGCGGTGATAATACCTAAATACAACACATGTTTTATCGTGTCCAATGAAACATGTTGAATGATAAAATGAAAGAAAAAGGCAAGTAAACAAATAATGGCTGTAACTAATAAAATATTCCAAATCCAAGTAATGTAGTGTTCCGTACGTTCTGACGAAAATTGAAAAATCTTCGCAGGTTGCGAACGTAAAAATGAAACGTTGATACAATTTTCTAATAAGTGTCCTATCTTACGCCCGATGTAACGTATAAATCGCGTACGATTTAACAAGTTTAATACCCATGAGTGGGCTTCTTTGCCTTCTTGACCGACTAAATGCGATTTAAATTTTTCAGCCCATGCGACCAATGGACGAAATAACAGTTGATCGTAAATTAAAATAACGATGAACATAGTTAATATGGCATAGCCAATGGCATGCATATTAGCTGATTGAATAGCAACAGTGATGTATGAACCAATACCGGGTAATAAAATTTGTTGATTTGAAACAGAGATAGCTTCGGATGCCACCACAAAAAACCATCCTGCAGACATCGAGGCCATGGTATTCCATAATAATCCAGGCAATGAGAAGGGCACATCAATACGCCAAAAACGCTGCCAGGCAGACAAATGAAACATCGTCGCAGCTTCATTTAATTCAGAAGGAACAGAGCGCACAGTTTGATAAAATCCCAATGCCATGTTCCAGGCTTGTGAGGTAAAAATAGCAAAAATAGCTGCGCATTCCGGCCCTAGCAAGCTATTCGGAAATAAGGCAATAAAGGCCACAACGGTGATGGATAAAAATCCTAAAATAGGCACCGATTGCAAAATATCAATGAAGGGAATAATAATGCGTTCAGCACGTTTGCTTTTAGCAGCCCAAGTGGCAAAAGTAAACGTAAATAATAAGGAAAAAAACAATGCAATAAACATGCGTAACACAGTGCGTAACGCATAACCCGGTAAATAGCTGGGATCTAACGAAATAGGTGTAGCTTGTCCCAATTCATAGGGAACGGCCATTTGTTTCGCATTCCACGCTAATAACATGATAATGCCTAATACTAAAAACAAAGCTATGATGTCCCAATAATTGGGATAAGCTTTTTTTCGATAGACATTCATAAAGGTGTTGCGTAGAAAGCTCATAGTAAACCTTAATTATAAATACAACGAACGTCCGCCATCGACAGCAATATCTTGGCCAGTGATAAAACCGGCATCTTCAACGAGAAATAATACTGCATCAGCAATCGCATGGGTATCTCCATGACGCTTAAGTGCTGTATGAGCAATAATATTTTTTTTGATTTTGGTAGAAAGAGCATTAGTTCCTTCTGGCCAAATGATAGCACCCGGTGAAACGGCATTCACACGAATACCCATGGGTCCCAATTCTTTCGCGAGTGTTTTGGTAACCATGGTTAACCCTGCTTTTGAAATGCTATAAACAGAGTAATCTTGCATGGGTCGTTCCGCATGAATATCTACAATATTAACGATAGAGCCTTTATATTTTTTTAAATAAGGAACGGCCGCCTGGGCTAAAAAGAAGGGAGCCTTGAGATTAGTGTCCAGTAAGGCGTCCCATGTTTTTGTATTGACCTTACCTATCGCGGTTTTATAGAAACAGGAGGCATTGTTGATAAGCGCATCCAATCGTCCCCAGGCCATCGCCGCTTCCTTAATAAGCGGTTTAAGTGCGCTCACATCAGATAAATCGGCTTTAATGACCACAGCAGAGTTTTTGCGTTGTTCATTAAGTGATCGACATAATTTGACCACATCGGCTTTGGAATGGAGGTAATGTAATACCACATTCATCCCATTTTGATGTAAAATGCGCGCAATCTCAGCACCAATGCGGCGCGCGCTGCCTGTGACAAGAGCGACTTTATTATGGGGTGTTGAATTTTTGAGCATTATTCACCGCTATGAACTAAGTTTTGAGTATTATAATCGATATTATGCAAAGTCTTAACGAAAAAAAACACAGTGAAGCACTCATAGAAAGCATACGCCAAGAGATGGCGGAAGCGGGTGGTACTATTTCATTTGCTCGATTTATGGAATTAGCACTTTATGCTCCAGGCCTGGGTTATTACACGGCGGGCAAGCATAAATTAGGGCCTACGGGAGATTTTGTAACCGCGCCAGAGATTTCCTCTTTGTTTGCAAAAAGTATTGCGCGTCAATGCCGCCAAATTGCAGCTAAACTTCCTTGTTACGACATATTGGAATGTGGTGCTGGAAGCGGTGTGTTTGCCAAAGATTTGTTATTGGCATTGGAAGACATGGGAGCTTTGCCCGAACATTATTATATTCTTGAAGTAAGTTCAGATTTGCGCGATAGACAAAAACGTTTATTACAATCCGAATGTCCGCAATTTTTTTCGCGTATCCAATGGCTTGATAGTTTGGAAAATGTTTCAATTCAAGGCATTATTTTTGCCAATGAAGTGATGGATGCATTGCCTGTGCATGGTTTTGAAATACAACAGAATGAAATTAAAGAACGTTTTGTCACATGCCAGAATGATGAATTTCGCTGGAAAGCAGATGAGCCTAGCTCTCCAGGATTAAAAGCATTATGTCAAACATTGCGTGAAACGTATTTATTGCCTAACGGTTATCAATCGGAAATACATATATTTTTATCGGCCTGGATCCGTACTATTGCGGATGTATTAAAAAAAGGTGTTATTTTATTGATTGATTATGGTTATGGCAGGGCAGAGTATTATCATCCTGATCGAAGCATGGGTACCTTGATGTGTTATTACCAACATCAAAAGCATGATAACCCATTTAAATGGATCGGTTTGCAAGATATGACAGCCCACGTTGATTTCACCACTGTGATTGAAAGCGCCTATGCATCAGGTTGTAAACTTGCCGGTTTTACCACTCAGGCGGCTTTTTTGACGGCCTGTGGATTGTTAGAGATGGCTGAGGAAGAAAAAAATCTTTTGCCAAAAGAAAAATTTCAACAAGGACAAGCGATTAAAACATTGCTTTTTCCATCGGAAATGGGCGAACTTATTAAAGTGATGGCATTGTCTAAAGCATGGGATGATGCGCTTATAGGGTTTTCATTGTTGGATAGACGGCGGGATTTATAAAATGAAAATAGCGGCTTAAAAAAGTATGCTCATATTTGTTCTCCGGACAAATTTTTACAAATTAAGAGTTCAACTCTTAATTTGTAAAGTTATATAAATTTTTCTAATTTTTCAAGTGGTTAAACACCTCTAGCATAGATTTTACAATTATTGTACAATGCGCTTCAGTAAAAAACGAGGGTATTAGAGGTGAGTCGTTTAACCGTTGTTGAAATTGAGAAAGAAGAAAACAGTTTCTCTGCTGGTCATTTTACTATTTTTTCTGCGACCGAACGTGAAGATTTGCATGGACATAATTATTATGTAAGCCTTGCATTGACCGTGATGATAGATGATAACGGCTTGGCATTTGACTACAGGGTTTACAAACAAAAGCTGCAATCGCTGTGCAAGTTATTGGACAGGCACTTTCTTTTACCAAGTCAATCCAAATATCTTAAGTTGGAAGATACGGGTGATATGTGGATCGCTCATTATGGCCAGGAACGTATTCCATTTTTAAAACGGGATGTTGTGATATTGCCTATTACCAATGTGACGATTGAAGAGTTGTCCTATTGGTTTTTGGAACAATTATTGGAAGATAAACAAATGCTTTCACAGCATGGTATTAAAGATATTAAAGTTAAAGTTTTTAATGGTCCGGGTCAATCTGCCTGTTGTGGATAGAAAAAATTTAGATAAGGAGATAAATTTATGCGTATTTCGGCAATTTGTGCCATGTCAGAAAACCGTGTTATTGGCAATCACAATCAATTACCTTGGCATTTACCAGCAGACTTAAAACATTTTAAAAAAATCACATCAGGTAAGCCTATTTTGTTGGGTCGAAAAACCTATGAATCCATAGGCCGTCCGCTGCCTGATCGATGCAATATCGTGATCACGCGCGATATGCATTTCCAAGCCCCCGGTTGTCTCGTGGTGAATTCCATTGAACATGCATTAGAAGCCGTTGCTTATAGCGAAGAAGTCTTTATTATAGGCGGTGCATTGCTTTATCATCAAACGTTGTCTATGATACAACGGCTTTATATGACTTTAATTCATCAGAACTTCGATGGCGATGCCTTTTTTCCTGACATTGATTTGCATGAATGGCGCGAGACGGAACGCATAGACCATCAAGCTGATGCAGAAAATCCGTATGCTTATAGTTTTATTGTGTTAGATAAAAAATAATCCCCGCAGAAATTTTTGTTTAGAATAGGTAGCAAAAATTTTGCGGGGTGACAATCGAGGAAGAAAATGCCCACACAAAATTTTAAGAAAGATGCATTACTTGAACTGCAAAAAAGCGCCTTACGACAAATCAAGCATCAATTGACTGACAATGAAAAAATCCTTTGTGAATACCTTATTGCTTGTCCATCGACTGAATTTGAGCAAGTAACTCAAGATTTTTTAAATATGAAAGCGAAGATGTTCGTAAGAGGATATACACTTCCCAAAAAATGGGAACCTAAGCCAGGCATCTTGGGCATAGGGAAGCGAAAAGGAAGTGCACTATATCTTACCTTAAAATCTTTAAAAAATAATGAAGCATTTACTAAAACCATTTTGAAAGCGACGGCATTTATTGATGAAGTGCAAGCATTGCTTAGTCAAGATGTCAGTTTAACTAAGCTTAGAGAATTACTTTTTAAAAGCGAGTGGCATGACCAAAGACCATTTTCCGAGATAGATAATTGGCTGCGTTATCATATCGTAAGAATATTTCATGATATGCAGGGCAATGATTTAAATATAAATCTTTTTAAAAACGCACTTCAGCAAATAAATAATGATACCGATGGTGTAGAGAAAGCTTTATGTGATGATTATATTTATCGCCGAGCATTTCCTTTTCTTCAGGAAGTATCGGCAACTAAAGAAGAAAAAATATCTACTGATATGTTAGAAGGACCGGTGAACGATGTGTTAATGCGCAAGGTCACTATTCCTCTGCTTCATGAGCAAGTGCCTTATTTAGAAAAACGTTACGATAATGTTTGTATGCTAACAGATGCTGAACGCAATATCGGTGAATCAAAAGAGGATTATGCAGACCGTTTTAGTGAGATAAGGCAGCATGCCAATGGTATTATCAAGTCAATATTAAAAAACCGTATTGAAGAACTGGGTATTTCAGAACAACTTAGCGCTTTATCATTTGAAGAGTTTTATCAAGAAAAACAACAACGCTTACCCGCAAATAATATCGCCCAGCCAGTTATAGAAGAAAAAAAACAAGTACTAAGAGAAAATAAACCTGATCATTTCAAAATCATCAGTATGATATCGAATGCTATCGCAAGGTTTTGTTCTAAAATAACGAAATATGACCGTGAGCAACCTGAAGAGGTTCTTCCAGAGACAAAACCGAAAAGTGATCATTCAAAACGCCATTCATGCCTTGATGCATTTTATCGTAGGCAAAAAGTGCACCCTGAAGCTTTAGAACTTAAGACTATTGTTGGTACAAGCAACAGTGAATCGCGAACTGTCTTCCAATCGCATAGCAGTCAAGTTATAACCCCAAATATGCTCCGTATATAAGGATATACACAATAGATTAATGCTTTTTTCCTTTTAATTCACGTTGCAATTTTTTAATTCTAGCAAGTGACAAGCCAGTAGTTTTTTTTATAAAAGCAATTTTTGCACCTTCTTCTAGCATGTGCTTAGCAACTATTTCTATGCCCTTCTCCATCCCAAAACGTTCTGCTGAGCTAATATATGGCATTTTTTGTGATTCCTCTAATTTATGTACATCATTGAGATATTCTAACTCAAGTGGCTTGGGCAAGCCAATAAGCCAATCAATGAACTTATATAGATTGACGACTTCCTTTTTATTGTAGAAATTAATAAAACATTGTTAATAAAATCTGAAAATTACAATGTATGTCAATAAATTGAATCATTATTTTAAAAAATCAAGCGGCAACGCGGTTTTTTCAACAATATTTCTAACAACAAAACTCGAATGTACGTTATTAACACCTTCAATTTGAGTCAGTTTATTAAGTAAAAATGTCTGATATTCATTGAGACTTGGAACCACTATTCTTAACATATAATCAGCTGATTGACCGGCAATCAAATAGCACTGCATGACTTCGGGCAGGGATTCCATCGTCTTTTCAAAATGACTCATGATTTTCGGATTATGGCTAGAGAGACCTACTAAAATAATAATAGTCAATGTAAGATCAATTTTTTCGGGATTTAATAATGCAACATATTGGCGAATGTATCCTGATTCTTCTAACTGATTGACACGTCGCAAGCAGGGTGATGGGGATAGTGAAACTTTTTCAGCTAATTCTTGATTGCTAATATGGCTGTTTGACTGCAGAATTTCGAGAATATTACGATCTATTCTATCCATAGTATAATCCTCTAATAATATATTATATTTTAGCATAATCTGCTAATACATTATGCCTTTCTGATATATTTAGCAATTTTTTATCTTAACAAATCCATTACAATGCTACTTATGAGCAATTATTGAACATTGCTAATTTTGTATTTAGGAGGAAACCATGCAAGAACCACATAAAGAATTTCAATCACCTTCTGGTGATGTTCATGAGGCCATGCTAGGTAGATGTATTGGGGCAGGTTTGGCTGGTAATGTCTATGAACTGAATGGAAAAAATGGAACTGCCTTATTAATCAATAAAAAAAGATGGGTGGTCAAGGAAACTTTTTTTTCTCAGGAGCGAGAGGAAAAAGTTGCAGCCCAACATTACCTCGTTTTTTCAAAAGATAACATTACAAAACCACGTACGTTTTTCCGTAATCATTATATGGTAATGGAAAGAGTTCCCGGAATCCCTTTAAGTGAAATAAACAAAGGACAATTCACTACGTCACAGAGATTAGAAATAGCGAATCTTATCATACAACACGTTAATCGATTTCATCATTGTACATTGAGTAGTCATACTATAATCCATAATGATCTTCATAGTGGAAATGTACTTGTGGACATAGATACGCGTACTAGAAAAATAAATAGTATCAGTATTGTAGATTTTGGTCGATCAATAGAAGCCAAGGATGATAATCCGGATACCCTATATCGCGATCAAACCATATTCCCGTTCATAGAAGCTAGACCACACACAGGATCTGAAAATCGTAATCACGTCCCATTTGTTTCTCCAGCTTCTGCCGGAATCAAATCGGATATTTATCAAGTTGCAGTTTTACTAGATGAATTTTTATATAGTTTATCTTCTATTTTTTCGAAAATAGGTGGGGTTGATATAGAATTGTTATATTCAGATTTTAAGTATTGGATGAAAGAAGCAAACTATAGGGACAGACCAGATAGCGATCAAGTATTAAGATTTTATAGCACCTTATATCGATTGTATAAAATCGATGAAGAAAATCCCAAAGATTACCATACAAAAATCGCCTTAATTGCAAAACTTGTTTTGATTAGCAATAAGCAATGGAAAGATAAAATCAATATGGAGGAAAAAAGTGATCATATAGAGACATGGGAAAATTTTGATTTTGAAGATGAAAATAATATGCATAGTTGTCGCGCGATAGTAATGATTTGTAAGTATCCGACATTGCGTGGATGCATGGAAAATATTTTTTCTCGCAATGCAGAATTATCAGAAAAAATAGTTTCCGCTACCTCTCAAAATGAAGTTATTGGTTGTTTAGCAGAAAAATTTGGGGTAGATTTTTTATTCCATATGCATGGAACAATAAAGCAACGTAAAGAAATTTCTGTTTTAGCTATTTCGTATTTGCTTGATAAGGCTTCAAATAGACACGATGTTGAAGCGATTGGTAATCAACTTGAAGCTTTAAAAAAAGAGAATAAAATCGATTTTCTTTGCAAAAGACAGGGTCATTATTGTCAATTTAGCTTTCATAATCACAAATGGAAAAATGAAAAAGTATCTGGGACGTGGGTTAACATTATGAAAATGATCGAAGAAAAAAGGATGGATTTCGTGAAGCCAGGTATTTGTGGTGGTTCACCAAATCTAAGATAAAATTAGGACAGAATTGAGAACAAAAACAAATAAAATCAAGATGTTAAACCTAGGTTGATTAGTACACATTTCTAGTGTATTATTAATGTAATAAGTTTAAAAAGTATAAATTTATGAAGGATATTTTTGACGTAAAACTTTCTGCAAAGGCATACAAGGACTTAAAAAAAGTACCTTTGAATATAGCCCTAAAATTACAGGCTTGGGTCGATGCTGTAGGACACAAAGGCTTGAGCGAAATAAGAAAAATACCTGGATATCATGATGAACCATTAAAGGGAGATAGGAAGGGGCAACGTTCAATACGTCTAAATATAGCATATCGCGCATTTTATGTTATCAAAGATGATGTGATCAGCTTTGTAGAAATTCAAGAGGTAAATAAGCATGAGTATTAAAAGCAAAATGACCGAAAAGACTTTGAGAGATATTGAAAAAATTACTGGCACTAAATTAACGTTGGGTAATTTGATTCGATCTATACGTCAATCTGATGATGTGTCTCAAGTTGATTTTGCAAATAAGCTTAAAATCACCAAGCAGCATCTATGTGATATTGAACACGGCCGTAAATCCATCAGTCCGAAACTTTCTGCTAAATACGCCAAAATATTAGGTTATTCAAAAGAACAATTTATACGATTGGCGCTTCAAGATTTAGTTGATCGCGAAGGCTTAAACGTAGAAGTTGAAATTACACTAAAGGTTAAAGGCCGAAAAAAGCATCATGATGATTCTCGAATAGCAGCTTAATAAGATTAACTAGTTATTATTTCGATGAAGCAACACTGAATCTCAAACCATCTTCCAACCGCATAGCAGTCAAGTTATAACCCCAAATACACCCCGTATCTAAGGCATAAGTATGCGGCGTATCAGTGATGCCGCCTAATGCTGCCCAATGGCCAAAAAGAATTTTTAAATCCGCATTTTGCCGGTTAGGAACTTTAAACCAGGGGATCAGTTTATCTTTTGCGGAATTTATTTTACCTTTTGTTTCTAATTCTAAACTTCCATCAGGATAACAAAAGCGTGCGCGAGTGAAATAATTGGTGATGCAGCGCCATCTATCGATTCCTTGCAAATCATCACTCCACGCATTGGGATGATTGCCGTACATATGTTTTAAAAAATCGTAAGCTTTATCACTTTGTAAAATGGATTCAACTTCATGAGCTAAGGTTTTTGCTGTTGCTAAGTCCCAACTTGCAGCAAGTCCTGCATGTACCAGGACATAATCTAATTCATAATGTAATAAAGGTTGATGCATGAGCCAGTCTAGCAATTCATGTTTGTCGGGAGCATTAAGTATGTCTTGGAAAGTATCTTCTGGCAAACTTGCGTGGGCTTTATAAGCAACGGCTAATAAATGTAAATCATGGTTACCTAGAACGACACGGTGACGAGATCCCAGGTTTTTTACAAAGCGCAAACATGCTAATGACTCTGGGCCGCGATTAACAAGATCGCCTGTGAACCAAAGGGTGTCTTTTTCAGCGTTAAATGAGATATGCTGCAACAAACGTGCTAGAGGTTCAAAACAACCTTGTAGATCGCCAATGACATAGGTCGACATGACGTACCTTAATCAAAAAAATGATTACTGATTTTTAAATAATCTTCTACACTTAGTTCTTCAGGCCGCAATTGCGCATTCACAGTAATTTTTTCCCAATCGGAATCTT
>CAYVRW010000046.1:0-18168 GCA_964453575.1 uncultured Coxiellaceae bacterium
CTCAATATCCTGTTGAAACAAGCCAGAATAAAACAAAAAAATGTTCGATCATGTAGCATGACGAACCATGCTAACTTGGAATAAAGATGAAATGCCAAAACATGATTTGTTAAAAAATGAAATTGCAGAAACCTATCCACCCTCTACGGCTTCAGCAGTATCTAGAGATTATCCAAAAATTTCTCCGAAAAAATAAGGGGATCATTGAGTCCCAATACCGTAAAAGTACGGTATTTATTTTAAAAAAAGTATATTATCATGTGTTCGTTTTACAAAAATAACATGGCATATGAGCCTCATGGAGATATGGAAATATGGGTATTGCTTATAAAGGTATTTATAAAATAGATTTGAAACGCAAGAGATATATTGACGCGATTATTCAATATAATAGTCAAGTTCATATTGAAGAAATTACACTTTTCAATAATATGCATAAGTTTAGACAACAGTGGGAGCCTTCTTCTTTTGGGCTTCAACTATCTCATTTACAAACGAAAATAGATAATCTATTACAACTCTACAGTGGTGGTCAGGAAGTTGAGGTAAAATACTTCTCAATGGATTCTTGGGGTATGTATAATGTATTATTACCCATTAAAGAATCATTAAGAGATGAGATCCTTAGATCAGAACCTAGCGAAAAAATTACGACCATAACAAGTTATATTGAACATTTAATTTTTAGTGAAACTAATATAGGTGGACTCTGTCCTTATGTACCAGAGCCACCTATGTATACTCTCAATCGATCAGAAGCAATGCAAGTCATACTAAGACTACCTAAAGTGAGTCAGTGTATTGAGTTACCTGAATTGAATACCATTGTATTTGGTTCTTTCGAAGATCAGGCAGATGTATTTTATCTGCAATATGGTGAGAAATTGAATGTTGAAAGCATGCATTATCCCTCATTCGACATTGACTCTGGTTTTTTATCAAAATATGGGTTCTCAGAAAATACTGCATCAGTGGTTGCTGCGATGCAAAAGTATTTTCAAGCCTGGAAAGATAGAGATTACGAAGGTGCCATTTTTCCTCAAAAATTAGCTCTCGATTTCAATACAGACATGAAACATGATATGAGCACAATATCAAACGATATAAGTACTCTTGAAACGAGAAAACAGAACACAGAAAAGAATGATCAAACACTAAGTACCAATATAATAAATAATTCTCTTCAGGCACAGAACCAAACCAACTGTCAAGTAACTGTTTCTACGACTTATCAAGATAATAGTGATCAGGCAGATAAACCATTAAAATTCATTAAGTCATATCGTCCTACAAAACCACATATATGGAGCGAAGAGGATATGCGAAAATCTTCTGAATATGAAAAGCATATTCGTTATGATTTACATAACTTAAGAATTATTGATGACATATATGAGACGACAGTGTATTTATCTAAAAATCACCCTGACTATAGAGAACATCCTGAGCCCGGTTGGAAGTACGATGAAAACAAGGTACCAAGAATACCTTTGAGTCATATAATAATACACCATCCATAAGATGGTGTATCTCTCATGGGATCATTTATTATATTCATTCAAGGGCAGTCAACTATGTTTAGATTATTGCGTCATAAAACAGGAGTTCAATTATTAAAAAAAAGTCTTTTAACATATGAGTCTTGCACAAAAAATGTCGCTAAGGAAACAACCATAAATCCTGAAAAACTGGCTAACTCACTGGGTTCGGGGGGGTTAGCGGGAGCACCTGAATCTGGTATACGCATGCTTACACTTGAAGAACGCGCAAGCCGGATTCAGCAGGGCAGAGAAATCGATATTCCAGTGATCTCCGCGTTAGGTCGTACTTTATCAAAATCAAAATGATTTATTAAATTAATGATCCTAATCATTTCGAATTTTTTTGTTATTTAAAATGAGGGGATCATTGAGAGTAAATACCGTATTTTTACGGTATTATCAAAAAAAACATTCATTCAGTATAATTAATCATTTCCCAATCAATGCATATTGTAACTTCTTGATAAAACATAACATCTTTATTATTAATATTTCTTTAAGCTATGGATGGTAAAATGACGGGTTCCAAAACAAGATATAACTGATTCATATGCAACTATCGACTAACCACATAACACTTACATCTAGTGTAGATATAAAGGAAATTGCCAAACCGCTTAAGCAGCTTGGCATTATTCATTTTAGCTATATGAGATCGTATAACGATGGTCATCGACTCTATTTAGGGAATAATGCCGACTTTTACGATATTTATTTGACGGGAAAGCATTATTTATCAGGCAACACCGAATGCAGGCCTGAGCTCTACAAAGAACAAGCTGCTTTGTGGTCTACGTTACCCAATCAAAAAATTATAGATAATTGTGCACGCTCAATGGGCATCGATCATGGTATTTTTTTATTTCAACCACAAGCTGAATACTGTGAAAATTTTTCATTTGCAACAAATGCAGGAAATGACCGCATTATTAATACTTATCTATCAAAAATGGATGTTCTCATTTCATTTAAAGACTACTTTCGAGAGAAAGCAACGTCCATTATTAACCAAGCAGAAAAGCAGAAAATTATATTACCCTTTAATGATAAACTGGATATCAGTAAATCACTCATCAATGCTGATAATCGTAACTTGTTCTTATCAAATAAGGTATCCTTGTCAAAACGTCAGCTAGAATGTTGTCATCTGCTCATGCAAGGTAAAACAACCAAAGAAATGGCTAGTGCCTTAGGTTTATCGATAAGAACAGTGGAAGACTATTTAAATCATATCAAAGCTAAGCTTGGATGTCGTAATAAGACAGAGTTAATCATAAAATTAACTGCTATCTTATAGCTACCATAGCGGAAATCTATCAGGCGGATGAAGCATTAATACCGTAATTTTACGGTATTTACAAAAAACGAACATTCTGTATCATTTGTTTACAGGCAACTTATGGATATAAATCCGATAACTTATTGATAATTAGTATAAATAATGATTGCTATTTCTTTAAACAGCTTATTTATGTATAATATTGAATCAATTAATAATGTTTTTAACTTAATCATATGCAACTATCGACAAACCACATAACATTTACTTCAAGCACCGATATAGCGGAAATTGTTAAACCGCTTAAGCAGCTTGGCATTACTCATTTCTCCTATATGAGATCCTATGACAATGGAGCGCGAATATATTTAGGGGAAAATGTCGAGTTTAGAGATTATTATTTGAAAAAAAAATATTACTTAACAGGTAACGCAGAATGCAAGCCTAAAGTCTACAAAGAACAAGCTATGTTATGGTCTACTTTACCTAATCAAAAAATAGTAGACGACTGTTGCCGCTCAAGAGGCATTGATCACGGTATGATATTATTTCAACCACAACAGGGATACACCGATACCTTTTCATTTGCAACCCAGGCGGGAAATGATCGCATTATTAATACTTACCTATCAAAAATGGATATCTTCATTTCATTTAAAAACTACTTTAGAGAGAAAGCAGCACCCATTATTAACCAGGGAGAAAAACAAAAAATTATATTACCCTTTAATGATAAACTGGATATCAGTAAATCACTCATCAACGATGACTGCCGTCACTTATTCTTATCAAACAAGATATCTTTGACAAAACGGCAGCTAGAATGTTGTCATCTACTTATGCAAGGTAAAACAATCAAAGAAATGGCTAGTATCATAGGGTTATCAATAAGAACAGTGGAAGACTATTTAACCCATATCAGAGTTAAGCTTGGATGCCGTAATAAGACAGAGTTAATTATAAAATTAACGACGCTCTTATAGAAATTTTCCTCCAATACCGGGAAAGCTACTTTTTCGGTCCATGTGAGTCACGCGTTGATCTTGAACTAGAATCAGGGGACTTTCGGCCTGGGGAACTAAATCTACTTTTAATGGCGCTGGCTAGTCCTGTAACGGACATACGTTCACCATGTGCTCTCTCACTTTTCTCAGTACCACCGGATGTTTTTGGTTCCAGCTTTTTTGATAGTTCAAACCGTCTTTTTTCTTCCGCATCCCTTGCTATATCCCTATTATCGTCCATCGGTGGTATTGAAATTTTTTGTATGTCATTTTGTATTCCTTCCTTGGGCGCTTCTGTGATAACAGTATTTTTTTGCATTTCTTTATAAGCTGAAAGAAATAAATCGAATTGTTCCCTTACATTTTTTTTGGGGCTATCAGGAGTAACTGATAGAGCCGTCGTAATGACAGTGGATGAAGATACCTGCGGCAAAGGATTTTCTGCTGTTTGGGATGCCTTGAATTTTTCAGCTTGAATTTCAGACTTCGAATCCAATAGATCGCCCATGGTCAATACACTGGAGAAAGGTGGAATAATATTCGAAAGCCCATTGTTATGTATTCGTTCAGATATCTTGTCTTCTAATTCTGATGTTGAACTTTTTTTAAATAAATTTTGCAACATTACAAATGTTTCATTTGTCTGAACATCTAGCAACTTTATGGTGGCTTTTAATCGAAAAATAGATTCAGATGTTAAAGTATAATAAATTGCCGTAAATGTGTGAAAATCACCCCGATTAAAACATTCATTTGCCACGCGTATCCAACGTGCCATCACACGTGCACGCTGTACTAGTAGCTCGTCCTTCTCTGACGTGTTTATCTCTAGTTTTTCCTTCGGAAGAATACGATCAAATACGTATTGTTCGACACGATTGTAATAGTTTGCAGCAAAAGCCTGTTGTTTTTTTAATGGCTTATCGAATGAAATCTTACTCAATTCCTGTTTACATAATTCCGTTAAATTGCGCGCGAGGTTTTCCTCAACCTTTTGTTCTAATGATTTAATTTGTTCTGGATTTTCTTTTATCCAACTTGAATGCTCTTGGTAAAGGTTATCCAAATTTTCTTCGGCAGAAATATTCCGAGTCATCTGATCATGAATGATAGCTATTGCTTCATCAATTGATGATTTCTTCTCAGATCGTGAATCTGCCATGTTTTACACCTCATGTATATATTATACTCCTATAATTAATTTCTATAATATTAATATAATCATGAACATAAATCTGATGCTTGGCATTGTTGCGCAATTCACTGATTTTTCGTGCCCGAGTACGCACACGGGCATGAAAAATCAGTGAATTGCGCAACAATGCCTGCTTGACAGAATGCTGCATATAGCACATGATTGCCCTCACGGGAAGTAAATCTATATTTTTAATTCAGTTCACCTGCACATGGCTGTGATTAGCAGCATCTATATTCAAAAACTTTTGGCAAAAATTAAAAAAAATGGTGGTCAACATGTTACAAAACAGTATTACATCTTCAGATGTATCAAAGTTAGTTAATCATGAGAGTTCCAATCCCGCATTACAACGCGGTTTAAAGTCTAGACATATTGAACTCATTGCCCTTGGGGGAACCATTGGCGTTGGTTTATTTATGGGCTCTGCTACAACCATAAAATGGGCAGGTCCAGCAGTGGTGCTAGCCTACCTTTTAGCTGGTTTGGTTATGTTCACCGTAATGCGTATTATGGGCGAAATGCTAATCCTTGAACCTGTGACAGGATCATTTGCGACGTATGCTCACCAATATATTAGCCCTTTAGTGAGCTATTTGACCGCATGGAGTTACTGGTTTTTGTGGTTGACGGTTGGATTGGCCGAAGTCACAGCCATAGGAATATATGTAAACTACTGGTTCCCTGATGTCCCCCAGTGGATTCCGGCCTTAGCGGGTGTAGGTATCATTGCTGCAGCTAATTTGGCATCGGTGAGACTTTATGGTGAATTTGAATTTTGGTTCGCCATGATCAAAGTTTCAGCGATTATTCTAATGCTTGTTGTTGGAACGGGAATGATTTTTTTTGGTTTGGGTAATGGCGGGCAGGCGATATCTTTTTCTAATCTTTATGCGCATGGTGGTTTTTTTGCGGGTGGATTAAAGGGTTTCCTCTTTGCTTTATGTATTATCACAGCTTCTTATCAGGGCGTTGAATTGGTTGGAATCACAGCAGGTGAGGCAAAAAATCCTAAAGTTACCTTACAAAAAGCTGTCAAAAATATTATTTGGCGTATTCTGCTGTTTTACGTAGGTTCTATCTTTATCATCGTCACCATTTATCCTTGGAACCAAATTGGTCAAATTGGCAGTCCTTTCGTCATGACCTTTGCTAAAATCGGTATCGTTGCGGCAGCCGGCATTATTAATTTTGTTGTTCTGACGGCAGCTATGTCTGGTTGTAATAGCGGTATTTATTGTGCTGGTAGAATGCTTTACACCCTCGCAAGCAATAACCAAATTCCAAAATTTTTCGGTAAATTATCGGCTAATGGAGTTCCGAGAAATGGCATTCTAGCGACTATTTCTTTGTTACTTATTGGTGTATTTTTAAACTACATCATGCCTGATTCTAAGCTATTCATTTATATATATAGTGCAAGCGTTTTACCAGGAATGATCCCATGGTTTGTTCTTATCATCAGCCAATTTAAATTTAGAAAGCGCTGGAACTCAGAAATGAACGACCATCCTTTTAAATCGTATTTCTTTCCGATAAGTAACTATATCGCCGGCATATTTTTGATATTGGTTCTCATTGGAATGGGGTTCAATCCAGATACTCGGATTTCATTGATCGTAGGTACGATATTCTTGGCAAGTCTTACTGTTATTTATTATGCTTTTGGTCTCAAAAATCGCAAATAAGATTACACAACGGGAGTACAAGTTATGAATAATAATTTTATTGATGTTTGCGCAAATGAAGTCAGAAAAAATAAATATTTTTTTATTCCTGAGTTATTAATGTCTTTCAAAGAAACCGTTCGTTCAAGTTGGGATGGTTTTAAAGACAGTTGGAATAATTTAGAATTAGACACCTATATGGGCGACAAAGGAAGATATCGCTATCGTCGATATTCAGTGCTTAGCTATCAAAGTAAAACTAAAAACTTTGTTTTAGAAAAGCATCAGCCTCATTATCAGGGTTTGTATTACAATAATCTGAATGGCGGTATACAAAGGTATTATGCTCCTTTTGAAGAAAAGACCCTGGATAATGCCTGTTTTAAAAGCTTATTAGAATACAGTACGTCGGTTTTTAATGAATTGAAACCGAATGTCGACTGGCATATTGAAGCGCATCAATTTAGAATAACTTGTGGGAACGAAAATATTGGTTTTCCTACACCTGAAGGCATACATCGCGATGGAAGGCAATATATATTAATGGTATTAGTCGATAAAGTGAATGTGACGGGTGGCGCTACCGCAGTTTATGATCTCAATAAAAATAAAATTAACCAGTTAACATTGGATAAACCTTCAGATGCGCTCTTAGTTTATGATGAAGAAACCATGCATGGTGTAACAGGCATTAAGAGAATTCAAGCTGATCAAGAAGCTTATCGCGATGTGTTGGTTATTACCTATATTGAAAAGGATAAGTTTAATCATGAATGAATTATTATTGGTTATCGGACTTTCTGCATTAGCGACCATATCCCCTGGTGCTGACTTTGCCATTGTAACTCAAAATTCATTACGTTTTTGTAAAACCTCAGGTTACATGACGGCATTGGGAGTGGCTTGTGCGACCTGGATACATACATTTTATTGTATAACAGGTCTTGCAATCGTTATCGCAAAATCACCCATGATTTTTAATTCAATTAAATATTTTGGTGCTTCATACCTTCTCTATTTAGGAATTAAATCATTTTTTTCTAAAGCGAAGGCTAACAAAGAAGCTATTCAAACGGAAAAAAATAGTAATTCGTTCGTTGCACTAAGACAAGGATTTCTATCAAATGCAACCAACCCAAAAACTACTTTATTTTATTTATCTCTGTTTAGCATGGTCATTAGCCCTTCAACACCTTTATACATACAGGTGTTTTATGGCTTTATTATTTTCCTGCTACATTTGTTATGGTTCAGCTTTGTTTGCTATTTAATTAATCATCCATTGGTTAGTAAGAAATTAGATAAACTTGAAGTGTGGCTAACTAAAACAATAGGAATCTTTTTGTTATTCATTTCTGCAAAGATATTTTTTGAATTACTTAAATGACCCGAGTTTTGGGTTTTCGTAACTCTCGGCTCGTCATTGCGAGCCCAGCACTTTTTTCCTATCTACAAGCTCTGAATGGTAACGCATCACAATAAATTAATAACTAACTCCTTGATTAATTGTCAGATATTCTGTTCAATAAACGGGGTGTCGTTATTTTATACATCTATGCTATAATGTGATCCTTTTAAAGTCAACCGACAGAGCAATCACATGTTAAATAATAGACCACTTACACTTATCGAAGCCGCCCGTGCAGGCGATCTAAATAGAGTACAAGAACTGTTAGCTAATAAAAAAACTGACATCAATCAAGAAGAGAAAGATGGCACGACCGCACTTATAGCGGCTGCTGATAATAATCAAGTCAATATGGTAAATGCGTTACTCATTTGGGGTGAAGATATCAATAAGGTCAATCTTAGCCAGTATAGTGCGCTCACGATAGCTTCTATAAAGGGCCATGTTGAAATAGTATATCGCTTATTAGTTAATGGAGCCGACATGGATGTGACCGGGCTCACTTTGGCCATTGAGGCAGGTCATGTAAATGTGGTACGTATGTTATTAGCTCTTGGAAGGAACCTTAATCTTAACAGTGAGCTTCATGGATTCGCTCCGCTTGAATATGTTGCAATGTCTAACAATTTAGAAATGGCACGTGTATTGTTGAGGTATAGAGAAAATATTTCAAATGTTACTGTGAGAAACGCAATTCACGGTGCAATACTTCATAATCATGTAGATATGGTGTTGTTATTGGCATCTAATGAGGTAGATGCTGCCCTATTAGTTACTGCTAGAAAAGGGAAAGAGGAAATCGTACGTGCATTGTTAGCTAATCATGCAAAAATTGACTTTACTGATGGAGGTGGTTATACAGCACTTATGCTCGCTAGTGAGTTTGGAAATTTAAATGTAGTCAATTTGTTGTTAGCTCATCCAGAAGCAGCTAATACCATCAATCAAATTTCTTCCGGAAGAAGCGCGCTTATGATAGCTTCCAAAAAAAATCAGTTCAATGTTCTGCGTGCATTATTGGCGGCGGGAGCAAATGTAAATGTGCAAGATTATGGTGGTTTTACAGCTCTCATGCAGGCTGCCAAGAAGGGCTATGTTGATATAGTGCGGGAGTTATTATTCTGGAATGCTGGTACTGGCAAGGAATATCAAAATACAAGTTCCCAAACCGCGTTAGATTTAGCTGTTCATGATGAATATCTTGTTTCACTGATGGAAGAGCATATTAAAGAACGAGAAAATTATGATACATTGAAAAAAGAAATGGAATCCTTTTTTTCAGGAAAAATAAAACTTAGCGAAACAAAATCTACATTTTTTCTTAATAATTCACTTGTTAAAATCATTGGTGGATATGCAAGTCCAACTGTCGAAGTTAAACCTTCTGAAAAGCGAACGCCATAAATACAAATATGCCTTGTTAGCTGAACACGGCATTATTCAAACAAAAAATTATTTTCTGTTATTTGTGTATTTCCTTGATGGCAAACGTTGCGCAGTATCAATTATTTTAGAAAGTTTTAATGAAACAATATTAGGTATCATTTTTCCATTTTTATTAAAATAATTTCATTCCATTAGGGACCCGAGGGTCAACTGTCACTAAACAAATGGCTCCATCTTTATCAGGAAATCCTACCAATAAAAATTCAGAAATAAAACCAGCGATATTTTTATCGCCCAGGTTAATGCAACCGGCAACTTGCCGGCCTATCAGCGATTCCGGTGTGTAATGCACTGTTACTTGAGCTGATGTTTGTTTGATGCCAATTTCAGAGCCAAAATCAACCCATACTTTGTACGCAGGTTTTTTTGTACGTGGAAATGGTTCTACATTAACAACAGTCCCAGACCGTATATCAACTTTGTCAAATTCTTCATAAGAAATAGTCATATAGTCTTCGCTAAATGAAAAAGGGTATCAGTCTATCTTAGATGTGCTAACTTTGCTATGAGCTATTACACTAAAAGAAATTCGCCAAGTATTATTTTTGTGTTATTTTCTGCAAGTATTTCATCAGGAAGATTGCAGGGAACATTTACTTGTGACCCAATGCCAGCAATAGGTTTACCATAAAATGGGCTTGATGAAATATTTTCAATTTGTCTTCTTTCTCTAAAATTAATCAAACAATCCTTAAAGAAAAAATCCATTGCTCTAGTGATATTTCCTCTGATAAAAAAATAATCATCTGGATTAGGTCCAAGTAAATGATATGAGTTACGATGGACAAGAAGCGTATACGGGCCAGGTATTAAATTTGATGACCATTTATAGCCCTTATAGGGATCAAATTGAGAAAGCGATGTTTCTAAATAATTTATTATTTTGTCATCACATTTGGAAATTTCACAAACAGTTTTATTTTGTACGTTTCGTAAGGAAGCTGCATGAGCAAAGCGTTCATCCATCCAGAATAAGCCATTTATATTCTTTCCAAGTTGTTCTTCAATCAGGTTCTTTTTAAGTGCAATAATAAAAAAAGAAATTCTATTACCTATGCGGTACTTTGATTCACTGTCTGTTAAATAAGATTCAATTAATTTATGACAAATGATGTCTTTGCAAGTATATAAATGTAGATTGCCACCCATGGGTTTCTTGGTCTCTGGTATAAACGATGATAGTGCAGCAAGTGAGTTAATAACGAAATCATTATCAGCGGTATAATAATTATCTTGATTCGCAGGTTTCACCGTGCCTAACATTTCATCCGTTGGGCTAGCTATACCAAAGATAGCGAGATGACTTTTTGGAAAATGCTCATCGTTTACGAGAAATTTCCATAACTGATTGGCGTATTGATTACCCTGAGAATGAGGAATTAATAAAACATATGCGTTATTTGTGCCCACATTTTTGTATTGGTTTAATAACTCAACCACAGAAGCATAGGGCGGCGGCACTTTATCATGAAACTGTTTTACAATGTCGCTTAAATTTTTTCCTACCACATCCGAATCATCCAGATAAATTTGTTTGATGTCATTTTTTAACTTTTTATATTCTGGACTATTTACAGGATAATTTAAGTTATTTCTTTTCATGTAAGTTACGACATAATCATCAAGCGTTAAGTTCTTGGATTCTTGTTTTTTCATGCGCATAACGTCCCAGATGTCGCTTGTGAGTAAGCCATTAGTGGAATTGTATATAACATCCCATATAATTATATTTGAATTAGTATTTGCGGTGTTTTGAAGGCTTACACGATTTCTATCTGCCTCTATGAAACTAGTATTTATTCCATTGATGTGAAAAATAAATACTCTTGGTATGTTAGAACAATAAGAACTTGAGCCATAGAAAAACAATGCTGTTATAAATATATTCAATATGTGTTTCATTCGAAATTCCCCGATTTACAGATCTCTTTCATTTGTTCAGTTGAGGAGATACCAGTTCCCAAGACTTTCCAACTAAAATACCTTTGATCTATATCCCACATATGGTTATCTCTTTCTGGCGTATTTCTCATCAATTTTTCCATATCTCTTGATATATCAAGCCATGTTTGAGGTAATAAATGGCTTAAACATTCTAAAGCTCTAGACTGAATTTTAGCAGCTTCTAATGCTTCATCTTGTGTGGCTTTGTAATAAATAAATTGCATTTTTTGAGCCAATGTAATAGCCGCTTTTTTAGCTTTTTCATTATCAGCAGGAATTTCCTTTTCAATATATCTCAGAATATCTTCACGAATGCCATACTCTTTATTGATATGCCCAGCTAATTCTTCTAAAGATACTTTTGGATTTGTTGATTGATTAGATTCGGGTGTAGATAATTTATCGGTTTTTTTTTGAGCGAAAAGTTTAGTAGCCACTTCTTCTATATGTTTCGGGAAACTTTCTTCTTCATTTTGGCTCGTATTTTCGCTTTTTGAAACGGTAGACATAATCACCGTAGTTGAAACAGTTGCAATAATAATGCCGATGAGGATTTTCACTTTCATTGTTTTATTCCTTGATTTAATAGTTTGGTGCAAAAGGATACATTTGATCGTATGGAGTGGCAAGAATGAATGGATAAATTTTTAGCGGAGTTTTGTAAAAATTATTTTATTACTGAAGATAACTGAATAAGCGCATAAGAAAAGCGCCTAATATCAACCATCCAGCTTTAAATGAGTAATCAATAAATTTATTTCGAATTTCTTTTTGAGTTTCGTTCACCATGCCTAATCGTGTTTCAATGGCGACAACACGCTTATCCAATGCCGCAAAACCTTGGTGCATTTCATGTCTAAGCTCATGTATTTCATGTTTAAGAGAGCCGATTTGTTCTAAAACACGATCTATCGCATTGCTAACCGCCATATCTACCTTCCTATCTACAAGTTCAGTTTGTAACTGAAATAAATCTTTTGCTTGGTGATTATTTAATAATGGTATGCAGTTGAATGAATGCATAAGAAATGATAATCCCTAATATCAACCATCCTGCTTTAAATGAATAATCAATAAATTTATTTCGTATTTCTTTTTGAGTTTCGTTCACCATCCCTAATTTGGTTTCTATAGCAACCACACGTTTGTCTAGTGCTGCAAAACCTTGATGCATTTCGTGTCTAAGTTCGTGCATTTCATTTCTAATGTTATGCATTTCTACATGCATTTCATGTTTAAGAGAAGCAATCTGTTCTACTACACGATCTATCGCATTGTTAACTGCCATATCCACTTTCCTATCTACAAGTTCTGATTGCAATTGGAATAAGTCTTTTGCTTCCACCATAAGCTATCTCCATTTTAACATTCTTTTTGTTTAAGTATCAAAAAATTCAATTTTATTTTGCAGTGTTGCATGGATCAGAATAATCATTATTGATTATATTGAGAAGGGATGTTTGGGAATAAATTTGGCTCCCTGGACTGGACTCGAACCAGTGACCCATTGATTAACAGTCAATTGCTCTACCGACTGAGCTACCAGGGAACATCATTTATCGGTGATGTGCATACTAATATTGGTTTTAGTCTGCGTCAATAAAAATTATAATTTTTTAAGTGCCTCGGTCATGCGTTTCATCGCTTCCTGGATCTTTTCCATACTAGTTGCATAAGAAATGCGTAAATAGCCCGGTGCACCAAAAGCAGAGCCTGGAACGAGCGCTATTTCTGCATCGTTTAAAAGATAATCAGCTAATTCAACATCATTTTTGATTTTATCGGATTTATTGATAACCTCTTGAACATTAGGGAAAATATAAAAAGTGCCATCGGCTGGGTTACATTTTACGCCAGGCATCTGTTTTAAAGCATTAATAACGTAATCATGGCGTTCTTTGTAGGCTTTAACCATGGATTTAATACAGCTCTGGTCGCCATTTAAAGCGGCTTCTGTGGCATATTGTGAAATGCTAGTTGGGTTTGAAGTGCTTTGTGATTGAACCTTTTTCATGGCAGCAATAATGCTTACGGGGCCTGCAGCATACCCAATGCGCCAGCCAGTCATGGCATAGGCTTTTGAAGCACCATTGATCACTACAGTACGATCATATAAAGCCGGGCAGACGGTGACAATATTGACGAAAGGTTCCTTGCTCCAAAGCGTATGCTCATAGATATCATCGCTCGCGATAATGACATGGGGATGCCGTAATAAGACTTCACTCAATGCTTTTAGTTCGTCGGCAGTATAAGCTACACCGGTAGGATTGGATGGGCTATTAAGCACCAGAATACGGGTTTTAGGGGTAATAGCGGCCTCTAATTGAGCCGGCGTCATTTTAAAGTTTTGTTCAATGTCAGTATCAATGAAAACAGGGGTTGCATCACATAATTTAGCCATATCAGGATAGGAAACCCAATAGGGGGCTGGAATAATGACCTCGTCACCTTCATTTAAGAGAGCTGCAAATAAATTATAAAAGCTGTGTTTTGCGCCCACAGAGACCAAAATTTGGTTGGGTTCATAGTTGAGTTTATTATCACGTAAGAACTTGTCGATAATAGCTTTTTTTAAGCTTCGCGTGCCATCTACCACGGTATATTTGGTTAAACCTTTATGAATAGCATCAATGGCGGCTTCTTTAATATGAGCTGGCGTATCAAAATCAGGTTCGCCTACGCCCAGATTGATTATATTTTTGCCTGCTGCCATAAGCTCATCGGCACGTGCAGATACAGCAAGAGTAGGGGATGGTTTAATGCGTTGTACTCTAGCAGCAAGTTCTTTAATCATAATAACTCCATTGGTATTCATGCGGATGCGGATTATAATGAATATCTTTGAGTTTATCTATAGAAATGCTATGAAACAAGAGTTTGAATTACATGCTGCCTTTAAACCCTCAGGTGACCAGCCAGAGGCTATTAAGCAGTTGATTGAAGGTGTAGAAAACGGTTTGACCCATATGACATTGTTAGGTGTCACGGGGTCAGGTAAAACGTTTACTATGGCGAATGTGATAGAAGCCGTAAAAAGACCTACACTTATCATGGCGCCTAATAAAACCTTAGCCGCGCAACTATATGGCGAAATGCAGGAATTTTTTCCGAATAATGCTGTTGAATATTTCGTATCTTATTATGATTATTATCAACCCGAAGCTTATGTGCCATCTTCAGATACTTATATCGCCAAAGATGCTTCCATCAATGAACACATTGAACAAATGCGTTTATCAGCGACTAAAGCACTTTTAGAGCGCCGTGATGCAATTGTTGTTGCCACCGTTTCTGCGATTTATGGTTTAGGTGATCCGCGTTCTTATTTAAGCATGGTTATGCATTTGGATAGGGGTGATAAAGTTGATCATAGATATTTATTAAGACGTCTTGCAGAATTGCAATACACGCGTAATGATGTGGATTTATATAGAACCACTTATCGTGTGCGCGGTGATGTCATCGATGTTTATCCTGCAGATTCTGACAAAGATGCAGTGCGTATTGAATTATTTGAAGATGAAATTGAAAATTTAGCTTATTTTGATCCATTGACCGGTGAAATTATCCGAAAAGTGCCGCGTTTAACGATTTATCCTAAAACCCATTATGTCACGCCACGAGAAAAAATAACGGGCGCCATTGACGATATAAAAATCGAACTTAAAGATCGTCTCAAAGAACTTCACGCATTAAATAAATTGGTAGAAGAACAACGTTTAGAACAACGTACTATGTATGATTTAGAACTCATGAATGAATTAGGATATTGTTCCGGTATTGAAAATTATTCACGCTATTTATCAGGCAGAAAAGCAGGGGAGCCGCCGCCAACATTATTTGATTATTTACCGGCTGATGCTCTCTTAGTGATTGATGAATCGCATGTGACTGTGCCGCAAATTCGCGGTATGTATAGAGGTGATCGTTCTCGCAAGGAAAATTTAGTGAATTACGGTTTTCGCTTACCTTCCGCGCTTGATAATAGACCGTTGCGTTTCGACGAATTTATGCAAAGAGCACCGCAAACGGTTTATGTGTCTGCAACGCCTACAGCCTATGAACTGGAGCAATCAGGGGTCGTTGCTGAGCAAGTGGTTCGGCCTACAGGTTTAATTGATCCAGAAGTTGAAGTGAGACCGGCAAAAACCCAAGTAGATGATTTGCTTTCTGAAATAAATAAACGCGTTCTTCTCAAAGAACGAGTATTAGTCACCACTTTAACGAAGCGTTTAGCAGAGAATTTAACGGATTATCTTGAGGAGCATGGCATACGTGTTCGTTATTTGCATTCGGATATTGAAACGGTTGAACGAGTCGAAATTATTCGTGATTTAAGGTTAGGTACGTTTGATGTATTGGTAGGCATTAATTTATTACGCGAAGGTTTAGATATGCCGGAAGTTTCTTTAGTCGCGATTTTAGATGCCGATAAAGAAGGATTTTTGCGCTCTGAAACATCGCTCATTCAAACCATAGGACGAGTTGCGCGAAATATTCATGGAAAAGCGATTCTTTATGCCGATAAGGTTACAGGTTCAATGGAGCGTGCGATAAAAGAAACGGAGCGCAGGCGGCAAAAGCAGCATGCTTACAATGAAGCGCACGGTATTACCCCGCGCGGTGTTGAAAAAGCAGTGAAAGATGTGATGGAAGGGGCATATGCGTCGAATTCAGTACGCGGCAAACTTTTTCCTAAAGTGGCAGAAAAAAATTCAGATTATTTTAGTTTAAATCCAGAAGCTTTAAAAACGAAAATTGCCGAACTTGAAAAACAAATGATAGAACATGCGCACAATCTTGAGTTTGAAGAAGCTGCTAAAATACGCGACCTGGTGCGTGAATTAAAGAAGAATGTACTCGCACTATAACAACAAAATCAATGCGCCCAGCGTCATTGTAAAATTGGTAATAAACAATGCCATATGTTGTTTACGTAATTCACCTGTAAAATCCCAAAATGGATGTAACAAAAATACAATTAAAACAGTAAATGGAATAAGTAAAAGTGCCGCAAGGTTTACTAACAAACCAAACATAATCATGATACCGCATACCACTTGCCAACCTATGGCAATCGATAAGAGAAGAATGGGCGAGGGTATTTTCTTATTCAGCATCACTTCTATCATGGGTTTCCAATGGTAGATGTTCCATAATCCAAAAAATACGAAATAAAATCCGATTAAAAAATGGCTTGTAAGAAGCAACGCAGCGTGTTGGCTTTCCATGTCTTTGTTCCTAATAGGGTATTTTTCATAGTATACCTTCCTGATGCCTCAAAATGAAATCTTAAGATTTTCTTAAGAATTTTGTATTAAAATTGACCTATTGTAAATAAATGCTGTATTTGAGGAGTCCTATGAATTCACATATCGAAGTTAAACTTGATCCGCAAGATGGTCGACTGAAAGATGCGCTTGATTTATTAAGAAAAGAGGGAATTCTTAATCAAGAAAAAGCCCTTAGTGAAGATGATGAAGAAGAGCTGCGTAGCTTTACTCAGAAGATCGAAACATTTTTGCTGGAGCATATAGAATATGTGCATATAGCGACAAGCATGATTATCATAAAAAATAAGGCTAAAGATGGATATGAAAAGTTACTTGAGGGAGATGTGATAGAAGAAATCCAGTGGGCTTTAGATCATAATGCTCAACATGTAGCCCCACTTGCTTTGGCTAAATTTGAGTTAGAAACCACCTCTGCTCTTTTTAAAAAAGTTAAAGAATATATTGAGCCAGAATTTTTGATCCAACATGCCGAGCATGCCTATGGGCTCGTTCGAGCTATGCAACAATTTGTACGTTATAAGAATATGGATGAAACGATTAAGAACTATTTGGTTGAGCGTGCTGAATATGCGCGTAAGTTTTCCCTAGCAATAGACTGCTTATTTAGGTATGGGCTTCTTGATAGTACATTTCTTACTTCTAAGTATGTGATATTTTTGGATCAATGCCCTCCCCGCAAAGTCTTTTCTCTTGCTCGAGCTATGTGTAATTTACATGAGGAAAATATGCTGGATCAAGATCATAAGAACATGCTTTTAGAATGTAAGCATCCGGCAGCCGCTTCCACTTGTATGACAATGTTAAAAAGAACGGATGATTTACTTCCTAAAGAAGAAAAGGGAAAGCTTTGCAGCTTAGCTAATAAACTTCTTATTATTAGACATCCTCATGTTAAAAGTCTTCCTAATTTGCTTTGGTTATTTTCAAAGGAACTAAGTTTCAATCAACATAATTTTGACATAGCTATTCGATATGTCAAATTTAGTGCTGAAATTAAAGCTTTTTTCGCTTCATGCAAAAGCAAAGACAAACAAGCTGAATTTGATAGCTTCATTGCAGGCATTGATAGGGCATACGAGTTACAACGAGGACCTTTCTTGCAAGGCATGCGGCCAGTCAATGCATCTATAGCGGTAGGATCTTTTTTTCGTCATGGAGACTATCGCAATCTGTGTAAGAAGATATTTAGTTATTTACCTACGCCTGAGATTCCAATTCCTAAAGTTGAATTTAAGAAATAAATTTTAAGAGGGGTTCCCCCTCTTTTCAATCAAAACCCTTGCGTCCCTTCATATGGGATGCTATCTTTGTCGCCCTTTCAGAATGATTTTATAAACAGGCACGTAGCTCAGTGGTAGAGCATCACCTTGACATGGTGGTGGTCGGT
>CAYVRW010000047.1:0-17938 GCA_964453575.1 uncultured Coxiellaceae bacterium
AAATAAATTTAGCACTATGATTATCTAATGGGATATTAAATTCTAATTCAATGATGGGATGCCGGTGGATTACATGCAATAAATTAACATTATCGGCTTTTTTAATTTCAGTAATAAGCGGTTGGATTATTTTAGGCAAGTCGGCATCAGACGGCATAGATTTTTTATTTAACTCAGCAATACTTGCTAAAATATTTTGATGGAACAATGAAAAATAATCTTCTAAGGTAAGTTGAGCACGTTGCTCTACAAATTGTCTCGCAAATGACGCGTTGGAGCCCACTTTTGCAGAAGCGACATTGAGATGACCTGAAGCATTTAATTGTTTTGACTCTTTTGATCTTAATTTATCTTTGAAACCATTAAAAATGGCATCAAGCATTCTGTCTTTACTATTATGCAGATAAGCTTTGCGTATTTTTTTTGCGCATTCAGCATAAAAATCATCTGGTAAAGCACGTAGCCAATTTTCCATTAAAGAATAATAAGGTTCCAATAATTTCCCAAATCGTTCTACCAAAAGACCTTCCTGTCCTTGATATTCCATGCTTGATTTCATGACTTTGATGCTTTTATCGATGACTTCCGTTAATCGTTCCACTTGTTTTAATATAATTTGCTGCGTGAGATTTGACATTTTATCATTAAGACTCAGGCTTGAAATCAATGGTCGGAGCTCAAGATAGAATTCCTTAAGTAATTTTTCAAATTTCTTGGGATTGCTCCAGTCATTAATACGATTTTCCCAAGCTGAAAGAAGTTGGTTATTTTCATCAATATAATAACGTTTAAATTCGTCTCTATTGGCATCGATAAGCGCATATAACTTAACAAGCACACTTTCATTGATCTTGCGATGTTTAATCGTATTAACAAAGTGCTCATTCACTAATTCTGATAACATATTATTATCAACTGCAAACATAATCATTTGTGATAACATTTCTCGTGATACAGGGGTCTGTGCGCAATCATAAGCAAATTCAGCCCAAATGCGTTGAGTTTTCTCATTTAAAGCAAGCGATTTTACTTTAAGAAACTCGACAAAATAGGATTGCTGAATATCATTTAATTTGGAAACATTTATCTTACTTTCTTGCAGGGTTTTAGCTTGGACAGCCAATTGATGGATGGAATCCGAATAAAGATTCGGCTCACTCGGATTAATGACTAAAGCTTTTAATTTGCTGATTAAATCAAGGAGTTCTTGTTGTTTTTCTTTTTGCTTATCGCTGGCTGCTGGTAATTGTGAAAAATCTGATAAACAATGGTCTATTTCTGCGATGGATAACATGGCATGCACAAACAGTTGTTGATGTGGTTCCGTTTTGTCGTGACTTTTGCTCGATGTACCTATCGCTTTAAAAATATCCGCCATGGTTTGCAGAGCTGCAAAAGCATCGCTGTTTTGATCGTTGATTTTTGAAGATTCAACAGTTTCTATGCAATCCACTAAATTAGAATAGATTTTTTTGGATTTAGCATAATCACGTACTTTATTCATGCCTTGATTATTTGATAAGTAATTGATTACTTTACCTTTGATGGTCTCTTTATTGATAATAAAGCCTGGCAATAATGTTTTGGATGCATTTAATGATGAAGTATACATGCCATCCACAATGGTCTTTTCATCGCGTAATGTTTTTTCATCATCGATTTTTTTTTGTTTATTAACGTTAGTCAGGTTTACGAAATATTGGTGTTGAGTATCAGCGATTACTACTGATTTTTCTTCCTTTAGCCAACGATCAATGGATTCTATAGCGCCTTGATAGACAGGCACGCCCATTAAATTAAATTGCGCTGCTTCATGCGAGGTGCTGGGCGCCGGTTCTTTGACTACTACTGCATCAACATGTTTATGTTCTGACTTTTTTAAATATGCATTGAGTGCCGATGCAATATTACCTGATAAAATAGTCGTTTCAGACTTAACAATTTTTGCTACATTGCCAGCAGGACTGATCACTGGCGTTTTACTGAGTTGAACATCTGGGTCTTTTTTGAATTTTTTCCATCGATCAGGCGAAATGGTTGAAGGACTTAATTTATTTTTTACGCCTTCTGGAATAGGTCTTGCTTGTACAATGGAAAGCGTTTGCGTTTCAGGGGTAAATACCCATTCGATGTCCATGGGCATGCCATAATGATTGGCAATGCGGCGTCCTACGCTGGCAATTTCGCTCGCTACCTCTGGCGTAACACTTGGGGCATTTTGCAATTTTTTAGGGTTTTCTTTAAAAATTAATTTACGTGTTACTTGATTGTTTTCATCTTTAATTTCGGTAGCAACCAAGCGAGATTTTTTATGATGAATGGCTGCATGCACAATACCATCATTAGTCACTTCAAAGGTATCAAAAGGAGCTTTGCTGTTCACAATGATTTCACCATGGCCAAAGGCTGCATCTAAACGTGTAATACCCTCTTGTTTGGCATACATCACGCCTGAAATGACGCGTTGTTTAGGATGATTAAAACCATTAAGTTTTTCACCTATCATTTTTTGAATAAGTACCGGCATGAATGCTTGATGAATATCATCACCGCTTAATAATCGTTGTGTTAAGGATTTTTCACTAAAATAAGATGCAACAACGGTGCCGATAGCATTTGAAATCGATGATTTATCTAATTTAACAGCAGCCACACTTTTATTACCGCCAGGATTTGCGATTTCTACTCTATCTTCATCGCCGCTGCTGCGCACCATAAAGAGGGTATTTTTCGAAAGCTTACTTTTTTTTATAATTTGTGGAGAAAATGGATATTTATGAAAACATTCGGTAATAAGTTCACGCAACGTTTTTAATGTATTTTTTCCTTCATTCGTTAAGGTTTTATGATTATTTTCTAAGGTAATGAATTTTTCCCATAATTGACGCCATTCCTTTGCATACTTATCCAGATGTTGCTGTATACTATGATCATCAATAGGAAAAATTTCAGGAATGTTAATGTGAATTTTCGTATTTTTTATTGCTGAACATAATCTATCGAGTTCGATGAGATTTGCGGCTTTGTTGCCATATTGAGCCGCGATTTCGTTGATACGTTCTTGTACTGTATTAGTTTGTTTTGGCATTTTCCACTCCGGTTTTTTTATTGTTGGTTACAGAGCCGCGGGACAACGGGGTGTACCGCGGCTCTGTAGCTCAGTTCGCGCGACGAGAAATACTATTTGTATTTGGAACTGGCACATCAGTTGGTTTGTTTGATTTAAATATCGACCACAGGTGAAACGGACTTTTAGATTTATTTAATTGCTCCTTGCTAATGTGGGTTTTTAAAAGCTTAGTAAGTTTATTCTCAGAAATGAATAAGTCCATTTGCGGGCCATGTCCCATCATTGATCCGGCACATTGAAATCTAAAGGTATCCTCTGATTTAATTTTCCAATCTTCTAAATCAAATTGTTTGAAAAATTGCTTAATACAATCTTTTTGTTCCTTGTTTAACGGTACATCACTGTCGGTAAACTCAATAAAGGTTTCTAAATCGATCAAAGTATTAATTTTGATATGTTGAATACGGTCGGCTAAAACAGTATCTTTAAAACAATATTTCAACATATTTTCCAGGCTATCTGGAATAACCATGGTAGCAGCATTTGGATACATGCTTTGATATAACTCTGTAATGACTTGTTTAAAATACTGCGGAATATCAGAACTATATATTGCTAACCACTGACTAAATTGCTGTTGATTCCAATTTTTGAATATCGAGGATAGTTTACTCTTTGGATACAATGCATCTAATACAGCAACGTCCTCGCCTGTTAAAGTATGATTACCAGCTTTTTCCTCAAGAATAACCTGGGTCAAATCAGATTTTATATTCCTGACAGCATTTAACAATGCTTTTTGATTTTTTGACAAATCAATTAATCCATTTCTCACCATGTTTACTAACTTTTTATCGTCTAGATATTTAATTGATGTTTCAAATAAAGTGTCATCATTTAAATTTTTATACTGAAAATTCAGGTCTTTTAAAGAACTTTCAATAAGATCAGAATAAAAAGACATTTCGCCTCTGTATGAAGATAAAAATCTAGTACGCACTTCGCTTGTTAATTTCACAAATGCTTTTAAAAGAACGGGTTGCATTTTTTTATTATAGGTGGCTTCTGAGAAGGAGTCACAAGCAAAATCTAAGAAATTAGCCCCTTTGTCAACCAATATATCTGCTAATTGAGAATGATCAATCGAAGAAACACACTTAGTAAAAGCCTTCGGATTTTGAGCGATATCAAAATTATGGTCGTTAAGAAATTTTTCAATATCTTTTTTTGCCATTTTATCATTTAAAAATGGCACGATTAATTCAAACAAGTTTAATGTGATGCCGGATACAGCCCATATATTTTGATTAATATTAGTATGGGTTAATTCGATAAATTTTAACAATGCCGGAAATGATTCCGCACTTATACTGCTCATTGAGTCTATAAGCCATGAAATACGCTCATCACCATTCCATTGTTTAAAAAGATCGATTAATTGGGGCTCTGGATTATTATTAAAGCAGACTAATACACTTATTAAATTTAATCGGATTTCTTCTGGAAAAGATTGATTTAATGCGTGAATGTATTTTGATAAATATAAATGTGTCATTTTTCTTAATGTCGATGTATATATCTTGCCAGCATGATTGTCAATCCAAGACTTTAACTCGGCCGCAGACCAAGGTGCTAATAAAGGTGCAATTTCAACATCCCTAAGATTTTCCAAATCTCTAGGGTCGAGAACATGTTCCGCAATGGATTGTTTCAAAAGAAATAGATACAAATGTCGTGAATTGCTTTTTAACAAAATATTTAAAAGATCGGGTTTTTTAGAAATATCAATTTTGTGTTTAACCAAAAATTCATTAAATTGATTTTCAGTCATCCCGGCAAAAAAGTAATACGTGGCAAGGTGCTCAAATAAGGGATAATTGGCGCCTTGATGTTTGTAGGTAAAATCAATTTTATCGCTAAATTGTTCAATGATTTTTAAAATACATAACCTATTGGAACTATCGTATTCAGCTTTGTAGGCATTGGAATAAATCCAACTAGACAATTTGGCCGCGTCCCATTTTTCCATTGCTTTGATGACAAAACGGCTAATATCAGGGGTCTCAAGCGCGCTTTTCATGTCATAAAAGTCAAAAGGTGCGCCATGAGAAAGTATATATTCAAAAAGTTTGGCATCGCATTTTGCTTTTATAGCACGATTAATCAATGAAGAATGAAGAGTTAAATCAGGTTGATATTTTAAAAGAAATTTCAGTGAATCTTCTGAAGGCCAAGCTGAAATTAATCTTTCTAAAAGAGTCTCCCCTCCTCTTGTTCTAGTAAACTCTAGCTTTGGGCCATATTGATCAATTAATTTTTCTAATGATGCAAAATTTAATGTACTCAGGTCCGCGGAATTAATTAATTCATTCATTTTGTTAGCGAAAAAGGGAAATAGTTCAGGATTTTTTAAAATTGTTTCATCTAATAACCCACTGTTAATAGTCAATATATTTTCACATATTGTTTGACGATTTTCTAATGACAAACACTTTAAAACATCCAATGGAATACTGGAATTGACACAATGCCTTTCCCATAGCTTGCTATAGTTAGCAGATAAATTAGAGAAAGAACTCTCTGTCATCGCCGCATAATGATTTACTATTTCTTTGATATGATTGGCAAGATATGGAATTCTGTCTGCATTAATTTGCCAACTGAATTCTAAGGACCGGCTATCCTCATGATAGACAGGCTGTTGTAAAACTTCTCCGGCTAATAAACCCTCCATCTCAGCTATTCTTCCAATAAGGAACATTCTGTTGTTCCAATTCATACCGAAAAATTTGCCGTTTATCACAAGAGATTTTGTCTTAGTATTAAACTCCAAAATAAATTTAGCACTATGATTATCTAATGGGATATTAAATTCTAATTCAATGATTGGATGGCGGTGGGTCACATGCAATAAATGAGCATTCTTTGCTTGTTTAATTTCAGTAATAAATGGTTGGATTATTTTAGGCAAATCGGCATCAGACGGTATGGATTTTTTATTTAGCTCGGCAATACTTGCTAAAATATTTTGATGAAATAATGAAAAATAATCTTCTAAAGTGAAATGATCATGTTGTTGCACAAATTGTCTTTCAAAAGATGCATTGGAACCTACTTTTGCAGAGGCCACATTGAGGAAACTTGAAGCATTTAATTGGCTAGGATTTAAATTTGATTTTGATGTTGCATTGCTAAAGCAAGTATAAATAGCTGAAAGCATTACAAGCTTATCATTATAACTCATATCTTTCCGTATTTTTGCTGCACATTCATCATAAAATGTGGTTGGCAAAGCCTTCATCCATATTCTCATTAATTCATGATAAGGCGTCAATAATTTTGCAAAGCGTTCTACCAAAAGACCTTCCTGTCCTTGGTATTCCATGCTTGATTTCATAGCTTTAATGCTTTTATCGATGACTTCAGTTAATCTTTCAACTTGTTTCAAGATAATTTGCCGCGTGAGATTAGACATTTTATCATCGAGTGTTAAACTTGATATCAATGGATAGAGCTCAAGATTGAATTCTTTAAACAATTTTTCAAATTTATTAGGATTGCTCCAATCATTAATGCGATTTTCCCAGGCTAATAGCAACTGATTGTTTTCATTAATATGATACTGTTTAAATTCATTTCTATTTTCATCAAACAGCTCATATAACTTAGCAATCACTGTTTCATTCTTTGTGTTATTTTTAACAGCATTCATAAAAAGATTGTTAGCTAATTCAGATAACATATTGTTTTCAACAGCAAACATAATCATCTGTGATAACATTTGTCGTGCTACAGGTGTTCGTGCACACTCATAAGCAAAATCCTCCCAAATGCGTTGCGTGTCTTCATTTAAAGCAAGCGCTTTTAATTTTAAAAATTCAATAAAATACGATTGCTGAGAATGATTTAATTCTGGAGTGTTTATCTTGCTTTCTTGTAAGGTTTTAGTTTGCATAGCCAATTGATAAATAGAATCCGAATAAAGATTGAGTTCTCCAGGATTAATTACAATTGCTTTTAATTTACTGACTAAATCAAGAAGTTCTTGTTGTTTTATTTTTTGCTTATCATCTTCTTTTGTTAATTGTGAAAAATCTGATAAGCAATGGTCTATTTCTGCAATAGAACATAAAGCGTGCACAAATAATTTTTGATGCGGCTCTGTTTTATCGTGGCTTTTACTAGATGTACCTATGGCTTTAAAAATATCGGCGATAGTTTGCAGTGCGGCAAAAGCTTCACTATTTCTATCATTAATTTTTGCCGATTCAATTGTTTCAATGCAATCAAGTAAAGTGGAATGGATTTTTTTTGCTTTTACATAGCCATTCACTTTACCCATCCCTTGATTATTCAATAAATAGTCATAAATTTTTGCTTTAATGACTTTATCGTGAACCATTAATCCTGGCAGCAATGTTTTGGATGTACTTAATGAGGACGTATACATACCATCCACAATAGTTTTTTCATCACGCAATGTTTTTTCATCATCAATTTTTCTGCGCTTATTGATGTTGGTCATGTTTACGAAATGCTGATGCTGGGTATCAGCGATAACGACGGATTTTTCTTCTTTTAACCAACGATCGATAGCTTCAATAGGGCCTTGATAAACAGGAACGCCCATTAAATTAAATTGCGCCGCTTCATGGGAAGTACTAGGTGCAGGTTCTTTAACGACTACTGCATCAATATGTTTTTGTTCTGATTTTTTTAAGTAACTATTGAGGGCCGATGCAATATTGCCGGCTAAAATAGTCGTTTCAGACTTCACGATTTTCGCTTCATTGCCAGCAGGACTTATCACTGGCGTTTTGCTGAGTTGAACATCAGGGTCATTTTTTAATTTTTTCCATTGATCAGGTGAAATGGTAGAAGGAATTATTTTTCGCTTCAAGCTTTGTGGAATAGGTCTTGCTTGTACAATGGAAAGTGTTTGTGTTTCAGGCGTAAATACCCACTCAATATCCATGGGCATATTATAATGGCTGGCAATTTGACGGCCGACATGAGCAATCTCTAGTGCAATTTCTGGCGTAACACTTGAGATTTTTTGTAATTTTTTGGGGTTTTCTTTAAAAATTAATTTGCGTGCCGTTTGATTATTTTCATCTTTCACTTCGGTTGGAACCAAACGCGCCTTTTTATGATGAATGGCAGCATGCACAATATCATCATTAGTCACTTCAAACGTATCAAAAGGAGCTTTACTGTTTACAATGATTTCACCATGCCCAAAGGCTGCATCTAAACGTGTGATACCATCGCGCTTGGCATACATGACGCCTGAAATCACCCGTTGTTGTGGATTATCGAAACCGTTGAGTTTTTCACCTATCATTTTTTGAATAAGTACCGGCATGAATGCTTGATGAATATCATCACCGCTTAATAATCGTTGTGTTAAAGATTTTTCACTAAAATAAGATGCAACAACGGTGCCAATAGCATTTGAAATCGATGATTTATCTAATTTGACAGCAGCCACACTTTTATTGCCGCCCGGATTTGCGATTTCTACCCTATCTTCATCGCCGCTGCTGCGCACCATAAAGAGGGTGTCTTCTGAAAGATTACTGTTTTTTATAACTTCTGGAGAAAAGGGATAATTATGAAAACACTCCGTAATAAGATCACGTAATGATTTTAATGCAGCCATTCCTTCATCTGTTAAGGTTTTATGGTTACTCTGCAAGGTAAGATATTTTTCCCATAGTTGGCGCCATTTTTTTGCGTACTTATCCAAATGTTGTTGAATACTTTCATCATCAATGGGAAAAATTTCAGGAATTTTGATATTAATTTTTTTATTTTTTATTTTTGAGCATAAATCATCAAGTTCGATAAGATTAGCAGCTTTGTTACCATAAAGAGCTGCTCTTAATTTAATACGATCTTGAACCTCATTGGTTTTTTTTGGCATTTTCCACTCCGGATTTATTTTAATATTGTTCGTTTTGTATTGTATTGTATTTTGAAGTTTGACAGATTTTTTATGACATATCGCTTTTTTCCCTACCCTCCTCCAAATCTTTAAAACTCCAATGTTTTTTATCCATAAGCTGGCTCACCCTAACGCTTTGCAAGGCGTGCAGCATATTGCTAGGGATCTTTGGATTTTCTTTGGCCAACGCATCAATTAATACAGCCACACGTTGTCTTGCAAGATTTTCTTGTGAACCACATAAATTGCAGGGAATAATGGGAAACTTACGTTCTTTAGCATAACTGATAATGTCTTTTTCCTGGCAATAAACTAAAGGACGTATGACAACATGTTTTTTATTATCACTTAACAGTTTGGGCGGCATGGAACGAATTTCGCCGCTATAAAGAATCGACATTAATAATGTTCGAATTAAATCATCTCTATGATGCCCCAAAGCAATTTTATTATACCCCTGCTCTTCCGCATAAGTATAAATAATGCCTCGTCTTAATCTTGAACATAATGAACAATAGGTATTACCTTCAGGAACTTTCTCTTTAACAATGGAATAGGTATCTTTGGTTAAAATTTCATAAGGTATTTTTGCATCTTCTAACCATTGCCGTAATCCCGCATCACTCCAACCCGGCTGAGCTTGATCTAAGGTAAACGCAAAAATATCAAACCTGGCTTTCGCTCGTTGTTTTAGCAAGGTAAGTATACGCAGCATAGTGAATGAATCTTTGCCGCCAGATAAACAAACCATAATCCTATCGCCTGATTGGATAAGATTAAAATCTGCTATGGCTTTCCCCGTATAATGTAATAATTTTTTTTCAACTGCTGATTCTTTTTGCAAAATTTGTACCACTAAAATTTAATAAAAAAAATGTTGCCACTGAAGTGATACCACTTCAGGACAACAAAGTCAGTTAAATTCTTTATATATGGTAAAGAATTATTCCACGACAGAAACATCTTCTGCTTGCAGACCTTTTTGGCCTTGTGCAACAGAAAATTCAACGCGTTGACCTTCTTCTAATGAACGATATCCATCGCCACGAATGGCACGGAAGTGAACGAATACATCGCCACCTTGATCCCTTTGTATAAAGCCATAACCCTTGCTATTATTAAACCACTTCACGGTTCCATTTTCACGTGCTGACATACTACACACCTTCTTAAATTAAACATGTATACCCTGATATTCAGGTACTTTAAAATCATATCAGAAACATTTTATAGATGGTAGCAAATAAAAAAACGGCACGCTTTCGTGATCAAATTTTAATTTTTATTTGTGTTATTGTACAAATAATTCTTTAAATCTCACTAACTTTATTTGAGCATGCTCTAAAAGTTTCATCATATGTTCACTTTTTATAAATGCATATTCTTTTGATCTTGAATAACGAATCTTGTCCTCACTGTAAGCATCTTCTAAACCAGGATGACACATAATTAAACCACCTGAGCGAATATTATTTAAAAATAGACCAAAATAAACTTCATAGGGCTTAATATGATCAAATGAATAGACACCAGAAAATGAACTATTATGCGGAATGTGTTCTATTGTCAACCTTTTCTTGAAGGTTATTGCTCCGGAAAATTGCAGAACAAGTTTTTTTATATAAGCTGGGGTCTTCATATTCCAAAGAATATAAGGATCATGCGTACAACGAATATAACAATCATGCTGACGTAATCTTTTTTCATAAACTTCAAACAGAACATCACGTATGACGGGAAATTGGTGTATATGCTGGTGGCCATCAATAAAATCAGGCAACATGCTCATAGAGGAAATAAATTGATCTAATTGAGCATTTAACTCTTCACGAATGGCATTTTTATTTAATAGCCGCAAATGTGATTTTAATAATACATGGGTCAAAGGCATAAACCTCTGCCCTTCTGTTAAATTAAAATGCAAGCCTATATCTACCTTATTCTTATAAGGAAGAAGCCAGTTTGCATAAAGCGGCCAATCTAAACCCGTTACCATACAACTCGCAGCTGTTAAGCGTCTGTTCTTTAATAAATCGATTATTGCTTGAGAAATCGCGTGAGTTTGTCCATAATCGTCAGCGCAGAGTATGATATGTTTCATAATACACCCATATCTATGATATAAAAGATAATTTACGGGAATTAAAACGTGTTATCAACACAAAAAAATGGAATGATCAAAGAATGGTTTCATGATTTATTTATCATGATTGTGGGATTAGTTTTTTTCTATGCGTTATGGCTAGGATCTTATCCTTTATTTACACCTGATGAAGGCCGCTACTCTGAAATAGCACGCGAAATGATAGTCACCGGCGACTATATAACGCCGCACCTTAATGGCATCCCTTTTCTTGATAAACCTATTCTTTATTACTGGCTGCAAGCATCTGCTATTAAACTTTTTGGTCTTAAAGAATGGGCGTTGCGATTTTGGCCTGCATGCATTGGCATTATGGGCTGCATAGCCCTATATATTGCTGGACGCATACTTTATAATCGCCGCGCGGGAATCTTGTCTGCTGTTATGTTAGCAACCAGCCCGCTTTATTTCGGCGGCTCGCATTATGCAAATCTTGATTTAGAAGTATCAGTGTTTTTGAGTAATTCTTTGTTATTATTTATTTCCGCAATTAATACTCCATCAAAACAAAGTCGCACATTGTTGCTTATCTTAGCTTATGTTTTTTCCGCACTGGCGGTATTAACCAAAGGTTTAATTGGTATTGCCTTTCCTATCATGATTATAGGCAGCTGGATATTGCTGCTTAACCGCTGGCAGGTACTGCTGCAAATACGATTAATGATGGGGCTTTTTTTATTTATCATGATTGCAGTGCCATGGTTTATCCTCGCACAACGTGCTAATCCTCAATTTTTTAATTATTTTTTTGTGTTGCAGCAATTTTCGCGCTTCCTGACTAAAGCAGATTTTAATAATCAATCCACTCCATGGTTTTATATTCCTATTATACTGGCAGGCTTTTTTCCTTGGGCATGTTTTCTTTTTCAAGCATTGTTCCAACACATAAAATCCATATGGAAAGATAAACAAAAACATGCATCGGAATTATTTATTCTTATTTGGTTTTTGGTAATATTTGCTTTCTTTTCTATTCCTAAATCAAAAACCATCGGCTATATACTTCCCGTTTTTCCTGCACTTTCTTTAATGGTAGGTAATTATTTAAGTCTCCATTGGAATAAGCTCAAAAGTTTACGCAGTGGGATTTTTTTATTTATCGGCATAAGTCTTATGCTTGCGGTTTTTTTATTAGTTGAACCAAAGAACAATTTTTTACATCTAGACTTGCGATTAACGCCTTATCTCATGACAAGCGGCGTTATTTTAGCTGTTGGCGCATTAACGATTTATATACTTTTTAGATTAAATAAATTTATCCAGTTATTTAGTTGCATTGCTCTTACTATCGCGTTATTTTTACTTTGTCTTTTGAGTTCTGCTGTTATTATCAATCAAAAATCCATAAAACCACTCGCTCATACCATTATGACTTCTATTAAACCCACTGATGAGGTCATTACTTATTATCGATATTTTCATGACTTGCCTCTTTATCTGCAACGCCGCATCACAGTCGTTGCCAATTGGCATGCGGATGATATTACAAGATACGATAATTGGCAGCGTGCATTATGGTATCACAGAGGTTCTGTTGACAGCTCGACATGGCTAATTGAAAAATCTGAGCTATTTGCGAGATGGAAAAGTGATAAACGATTATTTTTATTAATTTCGGATGATTTATATCCTATTTTTATGCAAAAATTACGTGAATATGATGATACTGCAAAAACATATTTGTTAAGCAGTATGAATTATAATAATAGGGATACAGTATTTTTGGTGAGTAATCAAGATTCTCCATCAAACCCAAGCTTCACCGCCAAAATATAATTAGGCCTTTGTTTTACTTCTGTAAAAATACGCGCAATATATTCTCCTAAAATTCCTATAGAAAGCAGCTGAACGCCGCCAAAAAACATAATGGCGGCAGCTAACGTTGGAAAACCTGGAAGGTCTGCGCCAAATAACATGGTCACCGTCACAATATAAATGGCATAAATGAGTGAAACCAAGGAAATGGTAAATCCAATCAAACCCCATATTCTAAGAGGCACATCAGAAAATGAGGTTATACCCGTAATAGCAAGCTCCGTTAATTTACTAAAGCCCCAACCACTTTTACCTTGGGTACGTTCTTTGACATCATAAGGCACTGGACAAGTTTGAAAACCTACCCAAGCATATAAACCTTTCATAAAACGGGTGCGTTCGCTAACATTATTTAGTGCATTAATCACTTTCCTATCCAGCAAACGAAAATCACCCGCATGATTAGGAATAGTGATTTTCGACATTTTTGACATTAGCCAATAAAAAAGATGGGCAAAACTACGTTTAATACGAGATTCATTTTGACGGCTATTACGTAAACCATAAACCATATCGCAGCCGCTTGCCCACTTCTCCAAAAAGACAGGGATAAGCTCGATAGGATGTTGAAAATCAGCATCAATCAAAATAGCTATATCGCCCTTGCAATGTTCTAAACCTGCGGTCAAAGCAGTTTCTTTACCAAAGTTACGTGAAAACCCCAATACTTTAAGAGGCATGCTAGTTAGAAGCTTATGAGCCATTTCTACAGTTGCATCTTTACTGCCATCATCTACCACGATGATTTCATAATGGTTTGTGAGTGAGATCAAGCAGGTATTCAATTCCAGCAAAAACTGGCTTATATTAAGTTGTTCATTAAACACAGGAATAATGCAGGAAATAAATAGTTCTTTATTTTCAATGAGTTGAGATCTTTTAATTTGCGGCACCATAACATCCTCTCCTTTTGATATACAAAAAATGACGGTATTTTGGTTAACTTTTGATCACTTTTTGTGTACAATAGATAGCATTAGATAGCATTGTGGCCAAAGTCATTTGTTTGGTTTAAAATGTGGCCATTAATATACAAATTTTCACTCCAATAATAGCTATAAATCATAGTTAAGGGTAGATCATGCAAAATAAAATGTTTTGGTACATCATGGCAAGCATATTCCTCGGTACATTGGGAGGATATTACTTTCCCGAGCAAATGATTTCTATCAGTTGGATAGGTAAATTATTTATTAACTTACTAAAACTCATTGCACTTCCTCTTATCTTTTCTGCGCTGGTCAGCGCAATTACGTCCATTGGCAATGTCAAACGCTTAGGTTCAATAGGTATTTATACCATTACTTATGTTTTATTGAGCGTATCGTTTGCAGTATTGATAGGTTTAACATTATTAAATGTCATTAAACCTGGTGTAGGTGTTCCGCCTGAATTAATCCTTGCTAATGCTACGCCAGAACATTTCAAACATTTAGATTTTGGGTCATTTTTACTTTCAATATTTCCACCCAATATCATTGCTGCCGCCGCAAAATTTGAAATCATGCCCATTGTTTTATTCAGTATAGCTTTTTCTATTGCTTGTATTTCAGTTGGGGAAACCGCAAAACCCATCGTCGAATTTTTTGTAGGCTTACGAAATATCTTTGTAAAAATGATTATTTGGTTAATGTTTCTCACGCCTGTTGGATTATTTTCTTTGTTAGGGACGGCGGTTGCTGAAGCGGCATTACAAGAACGATTAATGCAAAGTATAAAAGGCATGTTGATTTTTATTATCGTATTTTTATTTGGCCTGTTTTTACAAATATTATGGCAATTTGCAATAGTTAAATTTGTGACGCGCAAAAAAGCTAAGGAATTTACCCGCGATACTTCAAACGCCATGTTAACGGCGTTTGTCACTTCAAGTTCGATCGCGACACTGCCTGTTGCATTAATGGCTGCAAAAAAACAGGATATTAGCGATGAGGTTGCTCGATTTGTTTTACCTTTTGCAACCACCATCAACTTGGCTGGAACTGCTATGTATGAAGCAGTTTCAACGTTATTCTTCTGTCAGATTTTGGGTATGGATCTTTCTATTTTTTCACAAATTGGAATTTTCATTACATCTATTATGGCGGGCATGGGGGCTACGGGTATTCCTGAGGGTGGTTTAGTGACCATGGTCATGGTATTACGCAGTGTCAACGTTCCGACTTCTGCTATTGCTTTGTTGCTGCCGTTTGATCGCATTTTAGATCGGTTTAGAACGATGACGAATGTTTGGGGCGATTTGGTGTGTGCTGCGACGGTGGATCATTTTACTAAACTCAAGCAAGAAAAAGCTAGTGTAGTTATTACGGAAGAAAAAATTTATTCATAAAGTTATTGATTTAAGAATAAGATAAATGTTATAAGTATTTTCTCTTCTGATTTATCCTCAACAATTCCTCAAGTATATCGCTGCACTCCAGTGCCCACCCTCAATTTCTCTGATTTTCATTTATAACTAATAAGGATTATTCCATGCAAAAAAAATTATACCCCGGTTTTTCACTCATTGAACTCATGATTGTCGTAGCCATCATTGGCATACTTACTGCTTTTGCCATTCCCTCCTACAAAAATTACACTGAACGTGCACGTTTTACTGAAGTCATCATGGCTGCTGAACCGTTTAAAACAGCGATATCGTTAGCCATTCAACAAGGAGCTGCCATAAGTGAGATCACACATAATGTATACGGTATTCCGCCTGAACCTCCTCCTACCAAAAACATTGCCAGTGTAAAAGTATCGCAAGGAATTATCACAGCCACCTCCACAAAAGCGGCAGGCCAAGCAACATTTATCTTGACCCCTGATCAAGATGGAAATGTTTGGAGTGTTTCAGGCAGCTGCCTTAATGCCGGACTTTGCAATGTCTGAAAATACCATGATTTATGATCCTATTGATTTTATTAATCAAATGATTGAAGCAGGCATTAAACAATCTGCTTCCGACATACATATAGAACCTTACGAAAAAAGGTGCAGAATTCGTTATCGCTGCGATGGTCTGCTCTATGAAAAACTATCACTTGCTCCAGAATTTGCGTTACGTATTATGGCTAGATTAAAAGTACTGGCAAAACTTGATATTACCGAACATCGATTTCCTCAAGACGGACGGTTTCAATATCACTCTACGGATATCCGCATTAACACTTGTGCTACCTATTTCGGTGAAAAAATGGTATTGCGATTATTGAACAGCAATAAAACTTTATTAACTATTCCAGCACTTGGATTTTATGACGCCCAACAACAATTATTTATGCATAATATCACTAAACCACAAGGTCTGATCATCGTTACAGGGCCCACCAGCAGCGGAAAAACATCAACACTTTACGCATGCTTAAATCATCTCAATAGCATCGAAAAAAACATCATGACCATAGAAGATCCCATTGAAATTCAAATTGAAGGCATTAACCAAATGAATGTGCAAGCAAAAATTCAGCTAGATTTTTCTATACTTTTACGCGCTATCTTACGTCAAGACCCTGACATTATTTTAATAGGTGAAATTCGTGACAAAGAAACAGCTGCTATTGCCATACAAGCAGCGACTACAGGTCATTTAGTTTTGACCTCACTGCACACCAACAACACGGCGGAAACTGTTTCACGCTTAGTCTCTTTAGGTGTATCACCATTGCATATGGCTCATTGCGTTTCTCTTATCATTGCTCAACGTTTAATTAGAAAATTATGCGGTCAGTGCAAGCAGCTAAATGCACAGCAAACAATGTATACTGCAACAGGGTGTTTACACTGCTTAAATGGTTATCTTGGCAGAACCGGCGTTTTCGAGTTACTACCTATCGATGAAAATATTTTGTCTGATACTAATCCTAGTATGATCAAGCATCAAATGGAAACAAATGGCCATACTTTATTATATCAATCCGCCTATCAAAAAGTACTTGATGGCATTACCAGCTTAGATGAAATTAATCGAGTTATCATGCATTAATATGAAAATTTTTAATAATAAAATTAAACCGCTCGATCTCGTCGTCTTTTTTCGGCAATTTGCTGCGCTTATTTCTGCAAATATTCCTATCATCCAAAGCATAGAAATGCTTGAGCAAACACAACCTAATGTATTAATAAAATCAATTCTATTGGATTTAAAATACAGCATAGAAAGAGGGAATGCTTTTTCGTATAGTCTTAGTAAATTTTTAATGTATTTTGATGAGATTACCTGTTTTTTATTAGCTATCGGTGAAAAATCCGGTACTTTTGATGTGATGTTACAACACATTGCTAATCATAAAGAAAAAACCTATCGTTTTAATCATAAAATCAAACAATCGTTATTTTATCCTGTGGTAGTAAGTATAGTCGCGGTGATAGTTTGTCTTATTATGTTACTTTTTATTGTTCCTCGTTTTAATCAATTATTTCAAGAAACGCATGTTCCATTACCGGCGTTTACCTTAGCTGTCGTACATTTTTCAGAAATGTTGCAAACGTATAGCTTGCTATTTTTAATGCCATTTATTATTTTTGTTCTTTTCAAAAAAAATTTTCAATCACCTTATTTATTACGTCAATCACAAATCATCATTGGTCATATACCTATCCTAAGGTCCATTTCAAAATTAAAACGAATCATCCATTTTACCCGCTATTTTTCCATCACCCTCAAAGCAGGTTTGCCTATGAATGAATCCATCCCACTTATTGCAAAAGCATGTCATCATTTTGCCTTTGAAGATGATTTAATGGCGGTTAAACATGACATAGAAAAAGGCAATAAAATACATAATGCGATGCGAAAAAACCCGAACTTTCCTATTTTAATGATAGAAATGATTAAAATTGGCGAAGAATCGGGCACTTTGGAGCATATGCTTGAAAAAATATCTACGCTTTATGAAAATGAGTTAGATCAACTTACAAGCTATTTAAGTGATTTATTAGAACCCTTGATTATGGTGATTCTTGGTGTTTTAATCGGTGG
>CAYVRW010000048.1:0-17693 GCA_964453575.1 uncultured Coxiellaceae bacterium
AATTCGTTTATGTGCCTCAATACGCGATAAGCCATCAAACGAAGCTGATCGAATACGAACGGTAAAATGCCCTGCTCCGTCTTTGCTGCCTGCATGGCCTATGTGTTTATGACTGTCATCAATGACTTCTAAATGAGTGGGTGAAAATGCAGTTTGTAGACGTTCCTGGATGAGTTTTGATACAGTCATAATTGCTTTTCAGTAGAAGAAGACATATATCGCGTTAAAAAAAGTGATTGCACAAATCCAAATAAAAGCAATGCGCTTAAAATTCCATATAATTTAAAATTAACCCATGTATCAGTACTAAAATAATAAGCTATAAATACATTCACCGCCCCAAGCAACAGGAAAAACATCGCCCAAGCTAAATTTAATCCTTTCCATATATGTTCAGGCACCATAGCTTTGCCTTCAAATGCTTGAGACAACATGCGTTGGATAAGTGTTTTGGTACCCATAAATTGGCTGGCTAAAAAGACCATGCCTAAAATCCAAAAAACAATGGTAGGTTTCCATTTAATAAAAATAGGATCATGAAAATATAACGTCATGCCGCCGAAAACCAATAAAATGGCCAATACAATCACTTGCTTTTTTTCAAAATGGCCTTTATAAAATCGTGTCGCTAACAACTGCAATAGCGCGCCTACCATAATGGTCGCTGTCGCAACGTAGATGTCGTAAAACTTAAATGCGATGAAAAAAATAATTATTAAAGAAAATTCATAAATAATATTTAGCATAGACTTATTCCTATTAATGTATCTGTGTAGAAGAAGGCGGTTTATCACCTTTTGCAAAAATACGCGCAACATCCACACGATCAAAAATATATTCCTTATTACAAAATTCGCAAGTAACGATAAGATTTTGCTTGGCTTTAAGCTCTTGCTCCGCCTCTTCCTGGCCTAAAATAGCAATAGCTTGTTCGCTGCGTTCAATCGAACAAGTACAACTGAACATAATTGGAACTTTTTCAAAAATACGCACATCATCTTCAGCATACAGCCGATGCAGTAAAATATTATTTTCCAAGTGCGACAATTCTTCCGCTTTCATCGTTTCAGTTAGAATAATCAAGCGTTCCCAATCATTTTGATATAACTCAGGTTTTTCTTTAGGCATGACTTGCAGCAATATTCCTGCCGCATTGTCTTCATTCACCGCAAACCATAAGCGTGTGGGTAATTGTTCTGATTGGTAAAAATAACCTTCTAATGTCTCGGCAAGCGATTCGCCTTTCCAGGCAACGACACCTTGATAACGTTTACCGCCAGGGACTTCTGGCTCCATCATGATGCCTAATACACCTTGATTTAAATCATCCCATAGCTCATCTTCTTTTAAATCATCGCTGAATTGAGCCAATCCTCTCAATTGAAATTGCTCATTACATTGCGCTAGCAATAATTTTAACTTGCCATTGCCTCTAAATTGAACAGTTAAGCGGCCTTTAAATTTAATGATAGCACTCAGTAAACTCGCCGCAACCAAGGCTTCGCCCAGCATTTTTTGAATGATAGGTGGATAATTATGTTGGTTTATAATGGCTTTAAAACTGTCATTTAAATGAACAATTTCGCCTCGAACGGGAGCTTTTTCAAAAATAAAGCGTTGTATTATATCTTTGTCATTCATCATAGTTAGAAAAATCATGTAAAATTAAGCTACATACACTACCAAAAATATGATGTAACCACAAGAAATGGCCAAAAAAACTGATTTAAATGATGACGATAAAGCCGCATTTAATGAAGCCATGCGTGGCGTCAAGCGGTTATCGCATACCAAAATAACCGCGCCAATGCCCAAAGTGGCGGCTAAACCCCGTCCTATTAAAGAAGATAAGGCCGAAGATACTTATTTCGTCTTTTCTGACTATGAAAAATTAGAGCCTGTAGAAAGTAAAGATCTTATACAGTTTGCACGATCGGGTTTACAGCATAAAATTCTTCGCAATTTGCGTACAGGTCAATATAATGTAGAAGCCATTCTGGATTTGCATGGCAAAACCATTGATGAAGCTAAAACCGCTTTAAGCGAATTTTTGGCGTCTTGCAAACGCCATGGAATACGCCATGTGATAATGGTACATGGCAAGGGCCGCGCTAATAGCAAACCGATTTTAAAAAATAAGTTAAATCATTGGCTGCGTCAAACTGATGATGTTTTAGCATTTAGTTCTGCCCTGCCCAAAGATGGCGGCAGTGGTGCTTTATATGTACTTTTGAGGAGATAATGAGTGAAGAACAATACGATTATTATCGGGATTTCTGGGGCTTCAGCTTCAGGAAAAAGCCTTTTATCCAATACCATAGTGAATGAACTAGGATCAGATAAAGTGGTTGTTATCTCGGAAGATGCATACTACAAAGATCATAGCAGCATGCCTTTAGAAGAAAGAGCAAAAGTCAATTATGACCACCCCGATTCATTTGATCATGATCTTTTATATAAACATTTACAAATGTTACAAGCTGGCAAATCCATTGAAGTTCCCACTTATAATTTTTCCTCCCATGTGCGCGATAAAGAAACACGAAAAATTGGTCAGCATACGATTATAGTGCTGGAAGGCATTCTCTTATTTGTCGAAGCTCAATTGCGCGATATTATGGATATACGTATTTTTGTAGACACTGCGCTTGATATTTGTCTTATTCGCCGCTTAAAACGCGATGTTAAAGAAAGAGCGAGATCCCTCGATTCCGTCTTAACTCAATATGAAGATACCGTGCGTCCTATGTATATGCAATTCATTGAGCCATCAAAACGGTATGCTGATATTATCGTGCCAAGAGGGGGCGGGAATCGTATTGCTATCGATATGATTAAAGCAAAAATGCGTGAATTATTAGGTAATCATCCCACTCCTACATCTTAAATATATATTAAATTAGCCATGGAGGGCTGCTTGTTAAAACGTTTTGTTTTATTATTAACATGCTTATTCATCGTAAAACCCTGTTTTGCCATTGAAGATACTTCTCTTGATGTGCCTCCTCCTATCAATCCCAAAAAATCCTTTTCAGGAACTTTTGATGTCGTCACTAATTATCTTTCCGAAGGCTTAAGCACTTCCAATAATGCTCCTGGCATACAAGGCAGCTTAACTTATACATTTACCAAAACAGGTATTTATCTTAATGTATTTGGGACAAACGCTGATTTTATTGATCCAGAAGAGCATCATGCTACGGTAGAGTTCGATACTGTCTTAGGAGTTACAAACGATATCAATGAAAATTGGAATTATAATATTTACCTCGATCGTTATAATTATCCCGGAGCACCTGCAGCAAACTATATGGACTTAATTGCGACACTAACCTATAAAATATTCTCAGCAACTGCATATTACTCACCTAATGTATTCGGAAGTCATGAGACAGGTGTTTATCTTAATGGGTACATACACTATAAAATTCCCGAAAAATATATTTCGTTTTCTAATATTTCAGCTTTAGCAAGCATTGGACACTATCAATTACCCATTGTTACTGGTATTCATAGTTATTACGATTTTATGGCGGGCATTCAAAAAGAAATTAAAGCATTTACCTTGATTTTACAGTATACGAATACCTCTGGGGCAAACTTACATCCGTGGGATGGGTATCATATCGTGGGGACGGTGTTGTTTGCTTTTTAATTTATTAAGGCGGATTGATTAAGCATATCCGCCTTAATTAAATTATTACTGAAGTCCAATGGACGCAGGCGGGCAGAAATAAGCATTACCCAAATTGGTCACATTTGTTTGTTGAGAACTACCTGAGATATATCCACTGCCATTGTTAATCGATCCCGAAGTGCTTCCGGTCACACCTGCGCGATTGGTAACAATCTGAATATAGTTGGCACCTAAACCAGCGGCCTTGTTTCGAAGATCATTCATAGCGCCTTCTTCTAAATTTTTATTAGAAGTAAAGCCGCCTGTGAAGAAATTACCTTGATTGCCAGTGACTTGGCCCAAGTACTTACATTTTGCAGGAGCAGGATTTGGAGAGGATATAATGCGGTTTGCGCCAGAATGTAACTCAATGGATGCACATCCTACGACTAGAATACTCATCAAAATACCCATTAAAAAATTCCTGGATTTGTACATTTTTTCACCTTTATTGGTAATATAGACGGAGAGATTTTAATAGTGGATTGTTGTAAAATCAAGCATATTTACATAATTATTTTAAAATATAACCTAATTGTGTGTAAATAATAATCAGTTTCTTGTGGCATAATGCACGGGAATTAACTCAACGCCCTATCACTGATTTTCTTAAAATGATCCACCACATCAGCTGCAGGCAATGGATAACTCAAAAAATAACCTTGCACGATATCACAATGCTGCTGACTTAAAAATTGCAATTGCTCTGCATTTTCAACCCCTTCTGCTAATGCAAAGATACCAAGATAATGCGCCAAGGCAATAATGGCACTGGTAATCGCAGAATCATTAGGATTAAGCGGCACGCCATCAACAAAACTACGATCAATCTTAATTGTATTAATTGGAAGATGTTTTAAGTGACTCATGGACGTATAACCTTTGCCAAAATGATCAATGGAAATTTGCACACCCAAAGCTGCTATGTTCTTCATAATAGCTGCCGTTTCTTTGAGATCGCTCATGATGGTTGCTTCACTGACTTCTAATTCTAGATAACTAGGGTTTAATTTTGTTTCCTGCAAAACAGATGTTAATGTTTTTAATAATTCGGGGTTAAAAAATTGTTTAATAGAAAGATTCAATGCCACCGTAATATGCTCATAACCTTCACTTTGCCAAAATACATTCATTTTACAAGCTTCGCGTAATGCCCAATCTCCGATCGCTAAAATACAATTTGAATCCTCCGCAATATCAAGAAATTTATCTGGAGCCAAGAGTCCCAAGGTTGGATGTAACCAACGAATTAACACTTCAGCACCTTCCACCGAACCTTTCTTAAGATTTACTTTCGGCTGATAATACAAAACAAGCTCATTGTTTTGAATGGCTTCGTGTAAAGCGCCTTTTATTCTTATGTATTCATGCGCCTCTTCATCCAATGCTTTTGTATAGAATTGGTAATGATTACCGTCCATCGATTTAACTCTATATAAAGCAGTATAAGTTTTTTCTATCGCTTCTTCTAAAGTTATCGCATCATGAGGACATACACAAACACCAACACTTGTCTTAAACAATAATGTTTTATCATTAACACAAATTCCGGGTTCTAGGACCTGTAATAATTTTTCAGCAACAGCGCTTGCAAATTTTGGTTTTTCTATTGCTTCTAATAATACAACAAACTCATGCCCATCAAGTTTTGCAAGCAGGTCTTCTTTACGCAAAACGCTAGTAAATTTTTTGGCGATTTCATTAATAACACCTGCATCTAAATGCGCTTGATTATCCATGATATTTTTCATATCAACATTAATAATTAATACAGCGGCTGTGGTATGATGGCGTTTAACATAACTCAATGTTTTGTTAAGTGCCTCATTAAAGAAAGCACTATCAGGTAACTTGATATGGCTATCTTGATGAATTATTTTTTTTGAAAGAGAAGAGATGTCAGCTTCCGATTTGTCACTCAAAAGATAAAGTTGTTGCCTAGATAATTTTAACGTTTCTAATAAAACATTAATGCGTGACGCAATTTCAGAAAGTTCATCTTGATTTACTACATTTATTCTTAATATTTCATAACTCCCTAATTGCACATCGGATAAATCTTTATTTAATCGTTCTATTCGCCTAACATAAAAGAAATAAAGCAATGCATAAGTTAATGCATAAAATGCTACGGTAACAGTTATAAATGTCGTTACTGAATTACGAAACAAAAATAGAGAACCTAGAAGAAGAAAAGGTAGGCATAAAGCAATCATGAGCAATAAAAGCTTATATTTCATCTTCATGCAGCTCTCCTCGGTTAAATAATACACACTTAACCCACATTCTATTATTGTCACGCCAGATAGAACAAAATGCAAGCAAACAAAGGGGGCGCTGACCAAATTTTGCTAATAATATGATTATTATAAAAAAATCCCTTGTCATGCTGGCATACTTTTACCGATATATTCCCTATTAAGGTATAATTATATAATGACATAAATTCTAAAGGTCGGTGTTTATGTTGAACAAACATTCAACTCAAAACAAACAAAAAAAGCAATCAGACCCGCACCTTCAAGAACTGGAAAGGCTATTACGCTATATTCATCGATTAGCTAATCACAAATTAGGTTATCCAGTGTCATTGTTAACGTATCTTGGAATTGTCGATAATCAAATTTTAGGAATTCATCCAAACACCCTTGCTAATGTTTTGCTAAATAATGTAGGCGATCCTTTTGTTGACTCTGAAACATCCCTCATGGAAGTCAAAAAACATGAGCGAATGTTGATTTATATTTTAGAAAAATACTTTGGGCTCAACAAAGGTGAAGCTCGGGGGTATGTCACAACGGGTGGTACAGAAGGTAATTTTGCCAGTTTATGGTGGTCTAAACGCTATCTCATTAACTGCGTGCTTGATGAACTTATTGAAACAGATGGTCAGATAAAATTATTAACCAAACAAGAACAAACGCTCATGGCAGCGCTTGCTAAAATCCCCATGAATGCCTATAAAGAACGTGCCGAGCATTTACAAAAAATAATTGATCATAAAAACACTTTGCATGAAAAAAAAGAAAAGATGCAACAATTATTAACCCCTACCGTTTTTTATGCGAAAGATTCAACACATTATTCGATACCAAAAATTTCTGAAATATTACACTTAAATATTCACACTGTTGTAACTAACAAAGACGGCTCCATGAATTTAGATAATTTTAAAAAAGAATTAATTTTGCATCAAGGCTCACATCCACACAGTCCTATTATTGTGATTGCCAATATTGGCACGACGATTACGGGTGCCATTGATAATGTTCCTGAAATGAAGAAAATAGTTGATGCAATAAGACCTAAGCTTATCTCTACCATACACATGGATGGAGCACTCACGGGATTTGTTTTACCTATCATTAAGCCTTTTGGTGATATTCCTAATTATTTTGATGCATTGGGTGTTAACACACTTGTGTTCTCTGCACATAAATATCCAGGGTTATCTCAGCCTTGCGGTATTATTTTGGCAAGACGAGCATTTTTTGAGAAGGCATTTGAAAAAAGTGAACGTGCTATCGATTACGTAGGAAATATTCGTGATGTGACCATTACCGGCTCACGCTCAGGACTAAATGTGCTGATGTTCTATAACGCTCTTCATACATTGGGTTTGAAAAATGACCAAGAAAAATTAAAATCATTGTTTAGTGAAAACTTGGAAAATGCAAAATATCTTTATAAAAAATTAATTGACATGTATGGTGAGGAACATGTTTATTATCCCAATCAATTTAATGTCATGTTTCCAAAACCATCCATGCATATTGCAAAAAAATATCAACTCATGCTCACCGGAAAAATTGCAACCATATGCGTCTTACCAAATGTCACTAAAAAGCTTATTGATCGTTTTATTTTAGACCTTAAACTAGACAGGAGAAAAGCCATGAAACCCGAAACAAAAAATAATGTTAGAATAGAAAACCTTACTGAAAAATACGAAAAACATGCCATTGATTTATTCGTTAAATCCTTTTGTGATAGCGAACCTGTCACAAAGAATTTAGGAATAACCCACGCAGAATATGTTCCATTTGCAACTGAGGTAACCAAAAAAGCTATTGCTGATGGTTTAGGCAAGGTGGTGTTAAATGAAAAAAATCAAGTGATAGGACTTATCCTTGGCGATGATCTTGCTGATCCATTCACACCCAATTTTGCTAATTATCCAAAAATGAAACCTATCTATGGATTATTAGAAGAACTTTCTAAACCATTCTTAGGCGGCAAAAAATTTAAAAAAGGAAAAGTCTTACATACCTGGATTGCAGCCATTGATGAAAAATATCGATCACATGGTATTTATATTGAATTAGGTATGTCTCATGTAGAATCAGCGATAAAAAAAGGATTTGATTTTATTTATTCTGATTTTACCAATCCACAAAGTGAAGCGATTGTACGTCAATTTAAGATATTGCGTTTATGCAATAAATTAAAATTTGCGGATTATACCTATCAATCAGAAAAACCATTTGCAAGTGTAAAAGGTGAAGCAACTTCTTATATTACACCTATCAAACCCGGTGTAACACTTGAATCGTTAACTGATTGTTATACCTTAACTGAAAAAATGAAACAACAATAAGCTTTTGCATTATGAATATTATTACTAATCAAAAGCAAATTTCAGAGCAGGAAAAAAGCCAGATCACTAAGCAAGTATTAGCTGATCTGGTAGACCATCTTTATGAAGGTTGTTTACCAGGAACCATCGCAGGTGTTGTATCAAGTGTCACCTTCTTTATGATGTTCTATGGATACGCCCCACTCAGCTTATTATTAGCTTGGGTGGTCGTATTCAATATTATGATGGTTTTACTTACCACACTTTATTTTGTTTATAAAAAACAAAAATCCACTTATGAAACTGTAACATGGCAGCGTGCTTATGCGATCGTCATGACGGGATGCGCCATTTCCTGGACTCCCATGATGTTACTCATGCCTCATGAAATAACACGTCAATTTTTATCAATTATCGTTATTTTTATGGTGGCCTCTGGATATGCTATAGGAACCATAGGTGTTTTTTATCTGTGTGTTATTACCTTATTTTTTATTGCAGGGCCTGCCATTTTATGGTGCTTTCTGCAAGGTGATATTTTTCATTATTTACTTGGTTTAACCTGTCTTATTTATTCGGGTTTTTTACTTGGTACCAACGCTCGCAGCACACGCTGGTTTGTCGAATCTTTAAAATTAAAACTTGAAAATACCTTAGTCAGTTATCAGGCAAATCATGATATTTTGACAAATTTACCTAATCAGCGATTACTGTCGCAATATCTAGAATCAGCTATCGAATACGCTAAAGCAAACCATACTATTTTTTCATTAGTTTCGTTTTCATTGAATAGAATGGAAGTGATTAATGATAGCCTAGGTCATGATGCAGGCGATGTTATCATGCAATCTCTGACACGTCGTTTTAATGATTATATTTCAAAACAAAATGATCCCGCGCGATATGTGCTTACTATTTCACGTAAAGACACATTTAATATTATTCTTGTCTCTGTCAATGAACATGAAAGCAGAGATAAGGTCACTTCCCTGCTTTCAGTACTGAATGAACCTTTTTATTTATCTCAAAAAGGCGTCAAAATGACAGCAGCGGTAGGTGTAAGCATTTACCCAAAGGATGCTGAAATTCCTCAAGCATTAATCATTAACTCCGACGTGGCCCTGCTAAAGGCAAAACAATTTGGCGGGAATCGTATTGAATTTTATAATGCTGACATTAATAAACAGCTTCCTCAACAATTAGAATTAGAAACGGATTTGCATGATGCCATCCGTAAAAATCAACTGGAAGTGTACTATCAGCCATTAATTGACCTACAAACAAATCAAATTTATGGCGCAGAAGCTTTGTTACGATGGAAACACCCTTTACATGGTTTTATTCCACCCGTCCAGTTTATTCCATTGGCGGAAGCAACAGGTTTAATCGTATCCATAGGCGAATGGGTCATGTTCGAGGCATGCAAACAAACCAAAAAATGGCACGACATGGGCTTTAAAATAAAAATTGCCGTCAATGTTGCTGAAAAACAACTGCAACAAGCCAATCTTATACCTATGATAGAGCAAATTCTGCAAAACACCTCTTTCAATCCAGATTTTTTAGAACTGGAAATTACTGAAACAGCCATCCTTGATGAAACGATTACCCGTCTCGTCAAAGACTTTAAAAAAATAGGGCTAAGTTTAGCCGTTGATGATTTCGGTACGGGCTATTCCGGTTTAAGTTACCTGAAACGTTTTTCTATCGATAAAATAAAAATTGATCAATCTTTTATAAAAGATATCCCTGCAAGCAACGATAGTATTACGATTGTTTCTGCTATTTTAGCCATGACCAAAGAATTAAAGATTAAAGCCCTAGCTGAAGGGGTCGAAACCAAGGAACAACTCGAATTCTTACGCTCCAAAGGCTGCGATTATCTGCAGGGTTACTACTATAGTAAACCAGTAGATGCTAGTCTTTTCTTAGAATTATTGTTAAAGTATCAAAAATCGTCTATGGAATGAAATCCCAAGGAGGGAGCGTGAATATCAAAGGTTTGTTAAAAAAAATATCTTATGTGGTTGTGCCGGGAATACTAACTACTTTGCCTTTAACTACCCAAGCGGGTGGTTATAAACTAGAATTCCAAAGCGTATCCGTCATGGGTGGCGGCGGTGACGCGGCCGTACTTGAGGATGCAAGCACCAACTGGTACAACTCTGCTGGTAACGTTTACATGCCCAAACAGCTAGCCTTGTCCTCTTTTGATCTTTATATACCTACAACCTTTACTGGAACTGCCACAGCACCATCTCCTTATGATGCTGCCCTGCCTCATCCGCCTTTTCCATTATTCGGATTTTCCTCTGGTCTAGCTTCAGCAAGCGCTAATACAAACACTATTATTCCTTCTATGCATGCAACATATCCATTAAGTGAACGTTTTGCGCTAGGTCTTAGCGTGGTGCCTGCCTGGGGCTTTAGAGAAAATTATGGCAGTCATTCCATATTACGTTACACATTACAAAGTATTTATACCCGAACTTTTGACGTCGAGCCAAGTTTAGCCATAAAACTTAACAATCAATGGTCTATTGGTCTTGGCCCAGACTTCAATTATTTTACCGTGCAAAGTGAAGCTAGCGCACGCACTGAAGGACCCTTACCGCCTTTTGTACCACCTGGCGTTCCACCAGGCACTGCGGGTGATTCGATACAACGCTTTACCGGTGAGCAATGGAAAACAGGCTGGCATTTGGGCCTTCTTTTACGCCAAAGTGATGCCACACGTATTGGTTTGAATTACCGCTCACCCATCATTATGCATTTGCAAGGTGATAGCAGTTTGGCTATATTCCATGGGCCAACGATTACTTCCAACAATTTTTCTATAAGCGTGCCTTTACCTGCTGTCACAACATTAAGTATTTATCACGACTTCAATCCGATTTTTGCTATGACAGGCACGATTGCTTATGATCAATGGAGCATCAATAATGCTTATCATGCTAAAAATGTGGTTACCCTTTCCTCTACTGGAACGCCCACAACCGTAAACGTTGATATACCACAAAATTTTGGTGACACTGTCGACTTTAGTGTAGGCGCACATCTTAAAGTGACCGAAAAGCTGATGCTTCGCGGTCTAGTTAAATTCGTTGATTCACCTACGAATAATGCGGATAGAGATGTGAACTTCCCTGATGCACCTAAATTAGGTTTCCATTTTGGTTCACGCTATCAAATAACTAAAAATTTAGACTTAGATCTTGTATACGGTCATGCGTTTGTCTGGCAAGAACCTATTAACAGCACCAATCCACTCACTTTCGCTAATGCAAATGGACATGTTCGCTCCCATGTAGACTTTATAGGTGGACAGTTTGTGATAAATATTTAAAAACCCCCGCTTCTCCATTAATAACCCCCTTCGAAGAAGGGGGTCGACGCCCCCAGGCGTCGGGGGGATTTTTACACCATAGCCGAACAGGTTTATATTTAAGAATGTTTTTTCATAACCCTTATCACAGGATGATCATCAGGCATTGTTTTAGAAGCTTTGGTGTTTGTGAATAAACCAAAGTCTGCCAGTCCTCTTTTTAAACTATGAACCCAACCCGTTTTTTGCTCCTTGTGTTTGGGTTCTTCTACGGATGGCTCTTGTTCGATTTTACGTTTCTTAGACGAAACTTCTTCTGTATGTTTAGTAACAAATTCCCTGATAATGTGATGTGCATCACCCTGACCAAACTGTAAAGGAGTTTCTCTATGCTCTTCAGTTAAAGTAAAATCAGCACCTTTTCTAAGTAAAAATTTGATGGCATATTTATGATCATGATAAGCCGCATAATGTAAAGGGGTTCGTTTACTATTATCTTGACAATCAATGTCCGCTCCATGTTTAATCAATTCATACATCACCCTTACATTACCTTTCCTAGCAGCTTCATGCAGCGCTGTCATTCCTTGATTATTGGTTAAATGAATATTGGCACCTTTTTGAATAAGATCGCGCACACGTCTAATACCATCTCCATTTTTTATCGCTTTGTGCAACAGAGTATCGCCATTTTCATCTTGATAATTGATATTTTGCTCATTTAATCGATTTTGAAGATATGCAGCGATTGCCGGATGATTATGTTCTTTTGCCGCATCCATAGCGTGATTCAGTATATCTTCATACTGTTTAATTACGAGTTTTCTAATGATATGAATATTATCTCTATTAGTAATAATAACAGGTGCATAATTCATCCTGTTATCACAAGAGGATTGAATTAATTGCGACATTTTTTTATCGGTTTCATTATCTAGTTTATCGTAGAGTAGATATTGTATAGAGCCTTGATAAAAACTATCAAAAATGATGATAAATTTTTGGTGTTTGGCTTCTGCTTCTGAAACAATGTTAGCAATCTCATCACTTTCTTTTTTAACCCATAGGCTTTCTGTCAGAAGTTTATCATGAGGTAAAATAACTTGACATGTATTAGGACCTAAGGAAATTGGGAGGCTTTTTATTTTACCATCTACAAATGATAATACGTTCGAGCCTGGAGAAGATAACAACATTTTTGCTTGTTGAGGTAACTCATCAAGCATATTTTGTGATTTTACTTTGTATAATTTAAGAATATTTTTTACAGCCTCTTCATTACCCTCTGTGGCTGCTAAAGCAAGCTCTGATGCTACTATTGACTCTACTTCTTTGACCGTACCAATACGGGCACCATGTTTAATTAAGGATCTCATTATGTCGTGATAACACTCTCTTTCAGCTGGTTTATCGAATTTATCGAAATACAAGTCAGTTGCCTTATCAATAAATGTAGTAGCTCTTTCTTGGTAAAGTCCATCATGTTTTATTCCTTGATGACAATAACCATTGGCATTTGCCCCACATTGCAGCAAATATTCGACTATATCAGCACGTCCATATTGAACCGCTGCATCCATAGCCGAATCGTGCATATGACAGTTATATCTAGATTCATGGTCATATACATAGGAGTCTCTAGGTCCATTGGGTAGATAAATTTTAGCGCCATGTTCAACTAATAACTTCACCATGCTTAATGAACCGAATTGTGCAGCAAAATGAATGAGAGGTTTTGGGTTAACGCCAAATGGAACAAAAAAATCAACTTCTTTGTGCGCGCAAGAATCGGGTGACAGACCTGCATCTAAAAGAATTTTTAAAATATCTTCACGGCCTTCCAATATAGCAACACGTGCCGCATCTCTCACTTCTGCTGTATCATGATTATACCATAGCTCTTTAAATCTAGCTTTTGGTACCACCAATGCTTGTAGTTCTTCTACTTTACCTGCTTTTACCAACTCCGCCATCTTCGCAAAGTAGAATGTTGCGCGTACATCATCTACATCGCTTTCATTTAAATATTTTGCATCGACAACAAGCTTCACAACCTCTTCATATCCTTTCGATATGGCATCAGCAAGCACGGATAACACATGTTTCTTCTCAATATATTCATATGAATAATAGTTAATTTTAGGATGTTGTTTCAGCAATGCTGTAAGTTCTTCTACTTTATTTCCTCTCATGAGATTTGCCATAGTTTCGAAATAAACTTTTTCGCGTTCTTTGCGGGCGCTTTCTACATTATATTCCCTTAAGAGACCTGCATCTAATACAACTTGCGCAACCTCTTCATGTCCTGCCAATATGGCATTACGTGTTGCAGAATAAATCGGGTTATTAGTACAGTAAGACCTATATTCTTTAAGTTCAGCTTGTTGTTCCATCAATGTTTTTAGTGTTGTTATATCATTTGCTTCCATCAGCCTCACTATATTTTCAAAATAAATTTTTGCTTGTTTCTCACGGTTTGCGTCTTCGATGACTGTTTGAATTGCAGTCACATTGTCAGGAAGTTGAAATTTTTCTGCCAATTGTAAAGGAGTTAACCCATCTTTGTCAGTTAAAGTAAAATCAGCTCCTCGCGCAAGCAAACGACTGGTTATACCTATAGGTAATTTAACTGCATAGTGTAAAGGTGTACGTTTTTGTTTATCTTGGCAATTAACATTTGCTCCATGTTCAATTAAATAATCCATCATCTCTAGGTTGCCCTGGATAACCGCCTCATGCAAAGGCGTTAAACCTTCTTTATCAGCAGCATTCACATCTGCTTGACATTTTATAAATAGATCCAGGATTTCTTTAGGTTCCACGCAGTTAAATTTATATTTTTTCATATTTCGAATAAAAAGAGACAAAGCTGTTCTGCCTAAATAATCTTCATCGCGCGGGTCTGCTCCGTGATTTAAAAGATGGTATGCTACCTTCTTTGAACCTGTAGAGACGGCTCGAGTTAATAATGTGTCGAGTGCTCCGCTGCTTTTATTAAAATCAACATTGTACCCTTTTAATAAATACAACAGTTCAATAACAACATTTTCTTCATGATCCATAGCATACATCAACATATCAGCATACCAAGGACGTGCTGTCGTTCCTATCACCCATGTTTTAGATTCTTCGTTAAAGTCTCGTGTTTCCGAAATGAGATCTTTTTTTCTTGTTATGGGCAGAAGCATGGATACCAATTTAGTGTTACCTGCTCTAACACATAATGCCAAGGGAGATAAATCTTTGTAGTACTTATTGGTATACAAATTGGGATCAGCATTATTTTTTAGCAGAATTTCAACGATAGCAGGATACTTCTCTGAAAAGCTACACTTATACGCAGCCGCCCCTAAAGGAGTCTCGCCCTTGTTATTTGTTGAATTAAGATTAGCACCTTCTTTAATAAGCCAGTTTACACAAGAAATATCGCCTTCTGATGCAGCAGCATGTAAGAATGTGTCGCCTGTCTTCGGCAAACGGACATCCAAAAGACCATTTACTATATCTTTATGCCCGGTCAAAATAGCAACACGCATAGCAAATTTTATAAGGGTTGTATCTGTAGAATCCCAATCTCCCAAAGGATAGGTGGTTTCAAGCAATGTTTTAAGTTCTGTGAAGTTATTACTTTTTACTAAATTTTCAATATTTTTATAATGTTTTCGATAGCATTCCCATTGCCCTGAATCCAAGAGAGATAAGTCTTCATATTTATTGAGCTTAGCACCTTTATCTAGCAATGATTGCACGATATCGATTTTTTCTATGGAAAACTCAAAATTTTCTGCGGCCATGTCTAAAGCATTGTCTAAAACACTGACTCCAGAGTCATCTTTAACATTAAGTGCTTCTATTTGATTATTTCTTGCTAAATCGGCAATACTTTTTAATTTTAAATATCTTTCTTCTCGTGTTTGCATAATTTTTTACCTTTGAGGTGAATATGTATAATTATTAAGAAGGAGAGTATAAATACATTTGCGCCATTATCAACTTTTATTTATACAATTTCGGGTGTTGTGTTTTATTAAATTTCTTTATAAGCTACCCCGCATATAAAACATACCGGAATAGCTCATGTTTTTTTCAAGAAATAACAAAATACAAACCAAAATTGATTCTCCAAGGCCGCCTGTGCCTCGATTGGCCCAATCTGGCATAAAAGAAAACCCACTTAGCAAACATTTAAGACAGTTAGATAACCTTGCTATTAAACAACCTCCTGCTCAAAACGTAGGCATATATATCACCACTAATGAAAGCGGCACGTCCGACATTGCTGAGCAATTGACAAAAACTCCTCCTGTCGCCCAGAGTTGCCATATTGGTTTTTCTGGATGGCATAACCTGGATATTATGGCATTGAGACGTTCTAGCAGAGGAATCATTTGTGATATTAATCCAGAAAATGCTCTTTTTTTACATAATACGCTAGAGATACTCAGAAAAAGCAATAATCGAAAAGAATTCATTCAAAAGATGGTTAATTATGCGACAACTTGTGACGGTGATACCATAAGAAGCATGAATCGCCAAGCAGGATATCCTCAGCTTGGTTTAACCTTTTCAGTAACATTTAGTCCTAATGTTAACTCTTCATTAGTAAATGTTTTTACACCTGTTGAAGAAATAAAAAACCACCTTAACATCAGCACAGGCTGGCTTGCAAATGAAGATAGATTTCAATATATCAAATATCTTGCAATGACCGACAACATTGCGCTTATTACAGAGAATATTACAGAAACAAAAACTTTTATTAAAATGCGTCAACTACTGCAAGATAATGGTGTGCAAATAGACTCTTTATATACTAGTAACATTGGTGAATATATGAATACCGATGAAAACAAAAGAGCTTTTGAAAAAACGGTTGAGGCACTCTCAGAATCAGATACTTTTATTATTGATGCTCGTAAAGGCTATTATCGTAATACATCTGATGAATTGATTCAGAAAGTTATTTCACCCAAATCATTAAAAGCTGCTGACCATGCAAAACGATGGTGGTGGGGCCAGGAAACCATGGCGGAATATATGTTACGGAATATATCAGAAGATTTAACGGCAGCTCGCTCGCCAAAACCGTAAGATCCATAGACGTCATATTCGTTATTGTTATTTTTATTAATACATGCATAATGTAATAACTAAAATAATACATGGAAATAGTATGAATAACATTAGCTACTCGGAAGATGAATTATTAGATTATATTTTTAGAAACATCATTTTTGTTCGAAATGGTTACAGTGCTTGGGAATACAATATAAATATAAAAGCCCTTAAGTTTATAGAACAGCAAGGACGCATGACTCCTGCTTTTTTAACTGAATTTTTAGATAGCACCTATTCAGATATTCAAGAGGGTCGATATATTGGAAGTGCACATGGATTTAATCATTTTTATACGCAAAGAGATGTTATCTCAACCAACCCGGAAACGTTATGCGCTTATTTAACTTTTCTATGCAAAAAAGATATCTCTTTATTCAATAAGATTTTTCCTATTGAAGCTTGGGCAATTCGACCTATCCCTGACGCTATCGTTAATGCAATGACAGATGAAGGTCTGATATTAATAGGCTGTAAAAATCATAAACCTGTTATTTTTGATATTATGCATGATAACGAAAAAATGCATACTATCATTAATGCTATATTTAACGCGCAACTTGATAATGCGGCATCGAAGTACAATAAAAAATGGTTTACCTCAGCACAACATTCATTAGAACAATTATTTTATTTTGTTAAAACTCACTCATCCGATCCTGCGGTTGATTCGTTTGTTGATCAGATTCGAAAAATAATTATGGATGCAAAATGTAAGGTCGCAAAGTCTATTTTAAAAGAAACTTTATATAAATCTTTTCCTGAAAAGACAGAATTAGACAGGCTTCATGAACAAAATAATACTTTTTTACATCGATGGGGAGCATTTTTTAAGCCGATTTTTCATCCTGCGGAAAAAAAACTCGAGCAGGTGAAGACGAAAGAAGCGGCTGTTTCGTTGATAAAATAAATTGGTGGATATAAATATAATTGTAGGGTGGGCAAAGGAGTGCAGCGACATGCCCACCATCCGATGCTATGCAATGGTGGGCACGTCGCTG
>CAYVRW010000049.1:0-17498 GCA_964453575.1 uncultured Coxiellaceae bacterium
CTGCATGTTCGCCAGAGAGAATCAATTTGCCAGGCGCAAGTACTTTCATGATGATCTTTCATACACTCGCTGATGGTCACGAATCGCAGCAAGCCTAAACAATCCGCTTTGATGACGTGGAATTTCACATGAACTACCGTCTTTAGGATAGTTAAATGAAAAAAATGTTTCATATTCTGCATAAGATAATTGTTTTCGATTAGCAAGCATATCTTGGTGCTGTTTGGTGTTTAACACATTTTTATACCCTGCTTGTACCACACCGCTAAAATATTCTGCTACACAGCCTGACCCATAACTATATAATCCAATACGCTTATCAGTCATGTCTTCGTTGGTTAAATCAAATAATGATGTTAAACCCACATATAATGATGCACTGTAACTGTTTCCTATATTGCGGCCATACATTAATGAATTATTGATATGTTGTTGTAAACATGCTTCGGATAATTTAGGTTGTCCTGAAATTTTTGCTAAATATTGATGCGCAGTTTCAACAAGACGCGGCACGGGCATATGATAACAATAATAAGCATGGTCGCTGAATTGTCTATTGGATAAAGCAACGTATTGCTGCCATGCTTTTTCTAACATTTGCAAATACAACTTACTGGAATATTTGCCTTCGACAAATGCCGTATCCGAATAATTCGGGCGCCAAAAATCCATGACACTAGAAGTGACAACACCATATTCAGTATCAAATGCCATAATTCGCGGATTCGCGGATAACACCATTGCTACAGCTCCTGCACCTTGCGATGATTCACCTGGTGTGCCTAAACCGTATCTTGCAATGTCAGATGCAATTAATAAAACCTTTTTATCCGGATGTTGCCGCAAAAAAGGCAATGCCAGCTGCAAAGCCATGGTCGCACTGTAACAAGCTTGTTTTAATTCAACGACGCGGCAACGCTCAGGCAAATCTAATAAATGGTGTACATAAATCCCTGCTGCTTTGGATTGATCGATACCTGATTCAGTTGCAAACAACAATAATTCTATCGATGATTTGTCAATATCTCGCAAAGCGCCTACCGCAGCATTAGCAGCCATAGTCACAATATCTTCATCAGGCGGCGGCACAGCCATGTTAAACTGGCCTAAACTTGCAGCAAATTTATCTGTTTTGACCCCGCGTTCTTTTGCAAGCTCTTCCAAAGACAACATATAATGCGACGAATAACATGATAGTGTATCGATTCCCACTTTAAGCACAGTATTACTCCTCATTTTTTTTATGACGTTCTAATTTTACATGACTTTTCATCAACTCACCTTGATTGGTTTGCGCGGCCAACAATGATAATTCACCGCATAATACCGTACAAGCGGCAATGATGGCGAGTCGTCTTGCATTTTCGCCTGGAGCACGTTCCTCTAGACAACCTAATTGACGTAAATTTTCATGGACAAAATCCAAGTCTTTTCCAGTCCCCACTGTTCCTACAATAATATTAGGAAGGGTAACTGTAAAATATAAATCTTCACCACGCACTTCAGCATGGACCATGCCTTGCGAGCCTTCAATAATATTAGCAGCATCTTGTCCTGTTGCTAAATAAAACCCCAAAAGCATATTCGCAAAATGCGCATTAGCGGTACGTACACTGCCTGCTAGAATATTTCCTATTAAATTTTTCTTGATGTTTAACTGCACGATTTTTTCAGGCGTTGATTTTAAAAATTTTTTACATATATCCTTGGAAACGGTCACTTCCGTAATAACATATTTGCCGCGGCCTAATATACCATTCACGGCTGAATTTTTTTTATCGCAGCAATAATTTCCTGATATGGATACATAACGTAACGTTTTAAAGCGTAACAATATCCACTCTAATAAACGATCTGTTGCAAGCGTTGCCATATTATGACCGGCTGCATCTGCTGTATTATATTCAAAACGCAAATAAATTAAATTTCCAACGACTTGGCTATGAATATCTAATAAGCGTGCAAAACGGCTTGTTTCTGCAATAATTGTTTGCATCACCTCTTTATGCTGCAATATATTTATCAACGCTTCATTGGCATCGATAATTCCCTCTGTTTCAAGCACCACTGATCGAGTCATGCGCTCATCAATCACAAGAGCTCGAATGCCTCCTGCATGCGTGCATGCTTTGGCGCCTCTATGAGTAGAAGGCCATAAGGGTGTCTCATAAGTCGCAAGAGGAACTATGACTTCCGCATTCACTTCAGGGCCCAGGATTTTAATAGGGCCTATAAAACGCATAGGGATGGTCGCAATCTGTTCGTTTGTCTGCCAACGCATAAACCATTTATTCCATTTAATCTATAATTTGTGGTATAAAGTACCTGTTTTTACAAAGACCCCGGACAAACAATAAGCGTTTTCCGGGGTAACGACTCTGAGAGTCGTTATTTTACTGGAAAACAATTGATGGCAGCAATAGAACAAGTGATTTTGGTGGATGAATTTGATCAACCGTGCGGCACAGCTGAAAAGCTGGAAGCTCATCGCGCAGGCTTGTGTCATCGTGCATTTTCTGTGTTTTTATATAAAAATGTTCATACTATTGAACTACTTATGCAACAACGTGCTAAAGAAAAATACCATTCACCTAATCTTTGGACGAATACTTGTTGCTCTCACCCGCGCCCTGGTGAAGATACTCTCACCGCTGCTGAACGACGTTTGTTTGAAGAATTAGGGGTCACATTGCCCTTAAAAACGATAGGGAGCTTCCATTATATTGCTCATTTTGACAATGGTTTGACAGAGAATGAGGTTGATCATGTGATCATAGGGGAATTTAATGATGAAAAACTTGAACCTAATCCCGCTGAAATCCAGGATACTCGTTGGATTAGCATACCCGATTTACAACGTGAGCTTGCATTGAATCCAGATATGTTTACGCCGTGGCTGGGAAAGGTGTTGGAGAACGTCATCAAGCACTTTGCAGGAACTAAAACCACTTTATCCGTTTAAAAATATACAAAATAATAGCTGCAATTATCACCATCAGCGAAAGCGCATAAAAATAACCGTATTTCCAGGCCAATTCGGGAATCCAATGAAAATTCATTCCGTAAATTCCGCTTATTAATGTCAACGGCAAAAATATCATGGATAATGAGGTTAAGATTCGCATGCTTTGATTTAATGTTTGCATTAAATTATTTTCGATTTGGTCTAATAAACTATTCAAAATGTCTCTTACTGAATCCACTTCATGCACCACCAAATGAGTGTGATTTGATAACTTAGATAAAGATAAACGACATTCTTTAGATACCACTGAAATTTTTCTGCCTGATATACGCAACAAAATTTCGCGTAAAGCGATAAGACTGCGTTTTATTTTCATTAAATGTTGTTTAGTTTTAATTACTTCGTTATAAATGTTTTTATGCGATATGCGCACACGCAAATCCATTTGGTCTGAGATTTCATCAAAATTAAATAACATTTTCGCATAATCATTAATCACGTTATCTAATATTAAAAAAATCATAAAACAAGTTGTTTTGGCATGGCGAAGTGATTTTTTAGAACTTTCTATAAATTCAAGCAATGCAGGAATAGTATCAGAGGTTGCGGTAAAACAAAAAGCGGGGGTTAAATAAAGAATTAAATTACCAAAATTCACTTTGCCTTTTTGTTTCAATTCGGTAGACAGAAGACATTGAATTTGAATGGTAAGTGATTCATCCGCATCTACAGCCATGGGCAGAGCATCTGCTTGATTGCATAATTTCACCACATCATCAGGCAAATGGCATTTTGCAATAAGTTTATGATGAGTATCGATTTGATTAAGATTACTATGGATCCAATATATTTTATCAGTATTTACTATGTCAATTTGCAAAAGTTCATCAATAGATAGCTTTTTAAAGCTTCTATGCTTTAAATCAAATTCAATGGCACATGAGTCCAACATACCTCAGAACCTCTGAATGACTTGTATGATTTATTATAACCTGAATATGTACCCATTAGTCGCCTAGGATGAACAAACAAGGCGACTATGTATATTTTATAGACGACTTAAGCTATAACCGATGAGGTATAAACAGGAAATTTTTGACACAAAGCAGTCGTTTTTTCGCGAATATTTGCAATAACCTGATCATTTTGAATATCATCCAATATATCACATATCCAACCGGCGAGGATTTCGCATTCTTTTTCTTTGAATCCACGCGTAGTGACAGCAGGCGTACCAAGACGAAGACCACTGGTCACAAAAGGTGATTGCGTATCGCCCGGCACTGCATTTTTATTAACGGTAATATTCGCACGGCCTAAAGCTGCATCCGCATCTTTGCCGGTGATATTTTTATCCATTAAATCAATTAAAAATAAATGATTATCCGTGCCGCCACTTACAATTTTATAACCGCGTGCCATAATAGTTTTTGTCATGATACGTGCGTTTTTTACAATTTGTTCTTGATAAGTTTTAAATTCTGGTTTCATCGCTTCCAAAAAACTCACCGCTTTTGCAGCAATCACATGCATTAAAGGGCCGCCTTGAGCGCCTGGAAATACAGCAGAATTTAATTTTTTCTCAAGCTCAGGATTGGCTTTTGCAAGAATAATGCCGCCGCGCGGGCCGCGTAATGTTTTATGTGTAGTTGATGTGGTGATATCTGCAATATTCACGGGTGATGGATAAACACCTGCTGCCACCAATCCTGATACATGCGCAATATCAGACATCATGTATGCACCTACACTATCTGCAATATCACGCATGCGCTGCCAATCGACTACGCGCGAATAAGCAGAAAATCCTGTCACTAATAATTTAGGTTTATGTTTTTTTGCAAGGTCTGCCACTTGATCATAATCAATAAGCGCTGTTTTTGGATCAACGCCATATGAATAAAATTGATAAAGTTTTCCCGAAAAATTCACCGGTGAACCATGTGTCAAATGTCCGCCTTCAGCCAAACTCATGCCTAATACGACATCACCTGGATTGATAAGTGCTGCATAAGCCGCAACATTTGCCTGTGATCCTGAGTGCGGTTGTACATTAGCATAATCTGCACCGAATAATTGCTTCACTCTATCTATCGCTAGCTGTTCAACCTTATCAACGAATTCGCAACCACCGTAATAACGTTTGCCAGGATAGCCTTCGGCATATTTATTGGTAAGTACCGAACCTTGAGCTTCTAATACGGCAGGACTTACGTAATTTTCAGATGCAATTAATTCGATATGTTCTTCTTGGCGATTTTTTTCATTTTCTAATGCTTGCCAAACAGCAAGATCAGCGTCATGCAATGAGGTAGGTTTAAACATGTTTGTTTTCCTTAAGAATAGAATTTTCTAAAATCGATTGGGCTTGCGTATCACGGTATTCTTTTATAGCTTTGCGATATTCTGGAAATTTAATGGCTAATATACTTGCCGCAAATAACGCTGCATTCACAGCACCGGCTTTACCTATGGCCATGGTGGCAACAGGTATGCCGCCAGGCATTTGTACGATAGAAAATAAGGAATCCATACCATTCAATGATTGCGTTTGAATAGGAACTCCAATGACAGGTAACAAGGTTTTGGCTGCAATGACGCCCGGTAAATGTGCCGCACCACCTGCTGCTGCAATAATCACCTCTGTGCCGCGTTTTTCAGAACAGGCAATGTATTCAAATAGGGCATCTGGGGTGCGATGTGCAGATAATGCACGTGCTTCATTAGATATGCCCAAAGTATCTAATAGTGTGCTGGCATGTTCCATAATAGGCCAATCGGATTTGGAGCCCATAAGTATGCTTACTAAAACGTTACTCATTGATATTCCTCTCTTTTCGTTCCTCAATGGGGTGCATTATTGCATGTTAATGGGCATTTATAAATATGAAGGGCTTTTTATCACTGCTGAGATGCGAATTTAATAAAATTGACCCAAGAATTGGATAATTTTATTAGACCCTGAGCAAAATTATGCTATAATTATTGTATGACGAAACCATTAATTGAAACGAATCCCTACCTCATAGACGCTACAATGCGAGTTAAGCTCGTTGCGAATTCTGTGATAACGTCCTGTGGCGTTGAAGGCATTAAAGTTAATCTCGATAAAACGGCAAAATTCAAGATTACCCATCGAAGAGATAAAAAAATATATAAATCAGCTGCTGGTTGACTGCTCTAACAGTATTTTAAAAATCTTTTGAATAGGCACGTAATTCCCCGCTACTCCAGCATGAATTGCCAAGATATAATTTTCGAATCCTTTTTGATTTTTTGTTTGATCGATCGATAAATAATTAAGCGGCGGTTTTTTGGCTTGCATAGCCATTAAATCTGCCAATAAACGCGCTGTTCTTCCATTTCCTTCTCGAAAAGGATGAATAAGAATTAATTCGATATGAATGATACCCAATGCCTGAGCCAGTTCATCTATATCGGAATAATGACATGGGGTATATTTTTTTAAAAAATCAGTTTCAAGCTTTCCCATAAGATGCGCGATACGGGTCGATGGAGCAAACATAAAATTATCTTTCACCATATTCACTGTTCTATATTTTCCGGCAAAAAAATAAATGTCTCCTAACCATAATTCATGAATATTGCAAATGTCATTAGCTGTGAATACATAGTTTTCATCAAATATTTTTAGCAATTCTAGTTCTGTACGCTCGAGTTCTTGCGCCTCGAGTGCTTCCATATCTTCTTTGGATTTAATATTTAAATAATTCTTAAGAACTTCATTATTTGATTCCGGTTCAAAATCCTCTTCCATTGGGACTGAATAGCGGCCAAACTGTTTATTTTTCATAGCTTAGGACTCAATTAGTCATCAAATGATCATATCATCCTTTCGTAATCCTTTCAAAAGTTTCAATGAAAATAGCTTTTCTATTGTTTTATAGAATATCATGATGATATTAGTGTATTTTGGAGGTCATAATGGCAGACTTGATCATTCGAAATGTAGGGCCAGAAACCATTAAACGATTAAAATTACGTGCCAAGCAACATCACCGATCGTTGCAAAGTGAATTAAAATACATTCTTGAGTCAACCACTAAAATGTCTATTAAAGAAGCCAAAAAATTAAGCAGGGCATGGCATAGACGTCTATCTGATCATTCATTTAGTGACAGCACAAAACTTCTTCGAAAAGAGAGAGACCGTTGAGAACAATGTCTAATGCTTAAAACACCTCACTCCGGTAAACACCATCGCAATATCATGCTCATCACACGCTGCAATCACTTCATCATCGCGCATGGAGCCGCCGGGTTGTAAAATGGCTGTAATGCCTTTTCCAGCGATAAGGTCTATGCTGTCACGGAATGGGAAAAAAGCATCTGAAGCAAGTATAGATCCTGCAATATGATCGCCCGCTTTTTTAATAGCCATATCAACAGCATCCACTCTTGAAACCTGGCCTACTCCTATACCAACGGTCGCATTATTTTTTGCAATCAAAATGGCATTGGATTTCAGTTGTTTTAACACAGGCCATACGAATAACATAGTTTCCAAATCAGTCTTAGAAGGTTTACGCTTTGTTACCATTTTTAAATCATTCATTTGCAAAATTGAGTGATCAGATTCTTGCATCAAGAATCCGCCTTGTATGAATTTATATTCATGCGATGCTGAGTGGCTTAGGGGTAATGCTAAAACCCGTAAATTAGGTTTAGAAGATAAAATAGCAAGTGCTTCTTTGGTATAATCAGGTGCAATCACAACTTCAAAAAATGTTTTAGTAATCTGTTCTGCAGTTTCTTTGTCACATGTTTGATTCAATGCAATAATACCGCCAAAAGCAGATAAAGCATCGGCATTAAATGCTTTTTGAAAAGCTTCTTCAATAGTATCAGCAACAGCCGCGCCGCATGGATTGGCATGTTTAACAATGACCGCAGCAGGTTTGCTAAATGCATTGACGCAGTTAACGGCAGCATCAGCGTCGCTTATATTATTAAAAGAAAGTGGTTTCCCTTGATATTGTTTTGCCGATAATATTCCCTCATGTTTATTCGAAAAACGATAGGCAGATGCTTTTTGATGAGGATTTTCGCCATAACGTAAGTCGCTATGTTTTTCTAGGTGTAATACTTGGCTCTCTGATGCTGTTAAATAATTTTGAATAACATGATCATACTGTGCGGTATAGGCAAAAGCTTTGGCCACAAGTTCCGCACGCAACTCATAACTTAAACCTTTAGACAGCTCACGGGCAATACGATCGTAATCCTCAGGATCAACCACCACTCCTACCCATCCCATGTTTTTAGCCGCAGAACGAATCATCGCTGGGCCGCCGATATCAATATTTTCGATAGCCTCATCAAGCGTGACATGAGGCTTTGAAATGGTTTCAGAAAAAGGATACAAATTCACAACGACTAAATCTATCCAGGCAATACCATATTGTTTGGCAATATCCGCATGTTGATCACGTAAACCTAAAATACCGCCATGCACTTTTGGATGCAGTGTTTTAACGCGACCGTCCATCATTTCAGGAAATCCTGTAAGATCAGAAACATCACGTACAGGAATATTGGCTTCACGTAATAATTGACTAGTGCCGCCGGTGGACAGAATTTCAATATTTAAATCATGCAAATGTTTAGCGAATTTAACAATACCTGTTTTATCTGAAACTGAAAGAAGCGCTCTTTTTACCTGTACAGTTTCTCGATTCATAATTTATCCTTTATTATTTTATTAATGGCTTCAATCAAAGCAGTACCTTCCAATGCCTGCACGCGTGCTTTTAATTGATCAACGGTATCAGTTGGGAGTACTTCGCATTTTTTTTGAATTAATACAGGCCCGGCGTCCACATCTTCTGTCACATAATGCACGGTGCAACCCGTTTCTTTCATTTGACTATCCAGTACAGCTTGATGTACCTGTTTATCCATTAATCCTGCAAATGCAGGCAATAATGAAGGATGCACATTAATGATTTTTCCTGCCCAAGTTTCGACAAATTTTTTGGATAAAATACGCATGTATCCGATAAGAACAACTAAATTCACTTGATGATGTTTAAGTTCAAACGATAATTTGTCATCATACATTTCACGCGACATATCCAATGGATTAATAAATACGGTATTTAATCCATGTTTTTTGGCGTTATGCAAAATAAGTGCGTCGGATTTATTGCTTATTACCACTGCAATTTCTGCATTTAACTTGTGCTTTTCGATGGCCTGAATCACATTTAACATTAATGTGCCGCGCGTTGAACCCAAGATCCCTAAGCGCATCATGAACGTAATTCCCGCATGTGTTGTATTCTACGAGCAATTAAATCATCGGTGCCAATGTCGGGTCGATGGAATAATTTTCCTTGAATATTATTGATTTCATATTCAGCTATTTTTTCAGCATCCGTGATGGTGTTTGCAACCCCTACTACCGCAACGGCACGTGAGCCAGTTGCAATCAGTTTACCATCGACTTCATTCACTGCACCAAAATACAGAAAATCTTCATCACTTACATTGGAAATATCAATAATACTATTTTTAATAGGATCATCGGGATAGCCTTCAGGCACGGCATATTTACAAACCGTTGCCAGATCGGCAAATCTTACAAGTGATTTAGTCAGTTGGCCTGAAACCATTGCTGTAAATATCTCAACTAAATCAGTCTCTAATATAGCTAACACATTCATCGCTTCAGGGTCACCAAAACGTGTGTTGTATTCGATTAATTTCACACCGTCTTTGGTGGCCATAAAACTACTGTATAAAATGCCTATGTATTTTTGTCTATATTCAGCCGTGAGTGCACTGATCACTGACTCATTAATATGTTGCGCATCGCGTAAATCTTTTTCTCTAAGAAAAGGTAAAGAATGGTTTGCATCCGAATAACTGCCCATGCCGCCGGTGTTCGGGCCTTCATCATTCACAAAAACTCTTTTATGGTCTTGTACAATAGGCATAGGAATTAATGAATAGCCGTCACAAAAATATAATAATGAAAATTCCTGGCCTATGACTTTTTCTTCAATCAAAAAAGAATGACCCTTTTCAAATAATTCCTCACAAAAGGCGTAAGCATCGGCAATGGAAGCCAAATGATCGCCGGCAACTTTTACCCCTTTACCGCCCATTAAACCATCAGCTTTTATCACATAACGGTCTTCGCCAAGTTTATATAAAAATTCAGTCACACCTTCGAGATTTGTAAATCGTTTATAGATAGGTGAACCTGGAATGTTATATTTTTTTAATAAATCACGAGTAAATGCCTTGCTGGTTTCTAATTTAGCCAATTGTTTTTTAGGGCCTATGACTGCAATACCATGTTCCCATAATAAATCAGCTAACCCTTGTTCTAAGGGTGCCTCAGGGCCAATGACGGCAAGGTCGATATTCCATTCTAATGCTTTATGCAACACCTCTGTCGTATTGCAGATATCCCCTTGCTCATAATGCAAGGTTAACTTGAGAATGCCTGGATTGTTACTGTTGCCAAAACAAGAAATATTAGGTTTTTGCGGTGATTTTGCGAGGGATTTTGCAATGGCATGTTCTCTTGCGCCCGATCCTACGATAAGTATGTTCATGTATCTCTTCCTGCCATCCTCTGCTGCTCGAGTTCATTCATTTTTTTTTCGTTAATATTACCCGTGATGTAACAACCATTCATACACGCCATGCACGGTGTTTCAATAGTGTGATCGCCTTTACGCGTCACGGCTTCCACTAAATCATCGATTTCTTGATACAACAATTTATTCACGCCAAGATAATCTCTGATCTGTTCTAGTGAATCTTGGGCTGCAATAAGTTCTTTGCGTGAAGGTATATCAATGCCATAAAAACAAGGATATTTAATCGGTGGCGCAGTGGATACAAAATAAATTTCTTTCGCACCAAATTCTTTAACCATTTTCACGATTTCTCGGCTGGTGGTGCCACGCACAATACTATCATCGACGATTAACACATTTTTATCATATATTTCAGTTTTTTGCGGCGTTAATTTATAACGCACACTACGGGTACGTTCTTCGCCATTAGGCATAATAAAGGTGCGGCCGATAAAGGGGTTTTTATAAAGTCCTTCTGAATAACGCACACCTATTTCATGGGCAAATGATAACGCTGCCGTGTTTGAAGTAAATGGCGCAGGAATCACGACATCAGGTACGCAATCGGGATAACATTTTTTCCAAAGTTTCGCTAAATTTTGTCCCATATGCAATCGGGAGCGATAAACACTGACTTGATTGATGGTTGCATCAGGTCGTGCAAAATAAACGTATTCGAATACACAAGGTCTGAAAGCTCTTTTTTCTACGACTTTACGAAATAATTGTCCTGCTTGGTTGACATAAACTACTTCGCCCGCTTGTACATCACCAACGGGTTCAAATCCTAAGCTATAAAACATCGTGGTTTCCGATGCGAAAATATAATCTTTGCTCCCATCTGGATTGGTTCGCTCACCCATGACTAGAGGTCTTATGCCATGCGGATCGCGAAAGGCAACCATACCTTTGCCAATGATGACACTAATGACTGAATAAGACCCGACTGCCCGTACAAAAAGATTTTTTATCGTATCGCACAAGCGTTCGAAAAATTTTTCGCTATCATTTGCAACATAAGCATCACTATCTAAACCATCACCGATTAAATGCAATAACACTTCGGAATCAATGGATGAATTTAAATGTCTATGTTTTTTTTGCGTGATTTCTAAAGCTAATTCAGGATAATTGACTAAATTGCCATTGTGCGCAAGCGCAATACCCCGCGGGCTTCCTATCCAGAGCGGCTGTACATCGGCAATGTTATATCCACCTGCTGTGGGATAACGCGTATGGCCTATACCAAAATGGCCTTTAAGGTGACGAATATCATCCGGTTGAAAAATTTCCCGGACTAAGCCTAAGCCATGTTTTACATAAAAACGTTCGTTGCAAGTTAAGATACCTGCGGCATCCTGACCACGATGTTGCAAATGAATCAAACTGTCATACAGTTCAGATGCAACGAGTGAATGACTAAAAATACCAACGATTCCACACATAGGTGAGCCCTTTGGGGTCAATAGTTAAAAATGAACCTAATTTTAGGACGAGGATTTTATCATAAATCCGTATTTATATAAACCCCGCCACATGCCGCATAATCCGTTCTTCTATATTCATATCTTCTTTAGGAAAATGAAACTTCTGTCCGGTAATCATTTCATAAAGTTGAATATAACGAGAGGATAAGGTCACAATCAAATCATCCGGTGCTTTTGGCAATACTTCATCATGATAAGGATCGCAATGATCGGCAAACCATAAGCGTAAAAATTCTTTATCAATATTTTCAGGTTCAAGCCTATCAGCAAATCGTTTTTCATAACTATTGGCAAGCCAATAGCGGCTGGAATCAGGCGTATGAATTTCATCAATTAATACAATATTGCCTTGTTCATCTTTGCCAAGTTCATATTTAGTATCAACCAAAATCAAGCCATTTTTTTTAGCCGTTTCTACCCCAAATTCGAATAAACGCATCGCCGCTTGTGAGGCGATTTTCCAATCTTCTGCATTCATTAAACCCATTTGTAGAATTTCATCAGCGCTCACTGGTTTATCATGTTTTTCATCTTTAGTGGTGGGTGTTAAGATGGGTTTTGCTAATTTTTGGTTTTTGACCAATCCTTCGGGCAATGCATTTCCGCAATAATTTCTTACGCCGTTTTTATATTGTGTCCAAAGTGAAGTGCTGGTTGTGCCGGTGACATAACCGCGGACTACGAATTCAACTGGAAATACTTTACATTTTTTTGCTAGTGTTACATTGGGATCAGGAATGGTAATCACATGATTAGGAATGATATGTTCAGTTTTTTCAAACCACCAAGCGCTGGTTAAATTGAGCACCTGGCCTTTGAAAGGAACTGCTGCCAATACGCGATCAAATGCGCTTTGTCTATCGGTAGTGATCAACAATAATTTATCGCCGAGATCGTAGGTATCGCGTACTTTGCCTTGATATTTTTTTCCCACAGCAAAATCAGTTTTTGTTAAACAGTTGTTTAATGCTGATGTAATATATTTTGTATAATCATTCATAGTGGTAGTAGTCATGGGCGTAAGGATTCATTAGTATATGAGAGTTAATAATAGGTTCTAAGTCAGTTTCACCGCTGATACACCAAACGGTGCCATGGTGTAATGCTTGCAGCGATGTTATTTCAAAATGGTTTTTTAACATTTGTGATTTTTGCAGTCCTAGCATATCGTCTTTAGCACGAACTAATATGGCACGTTTCACATCTTTTTTATGGATTAATTTTTCTTTTCTGTCGTTAAATAAAACGCCTGATGATTTTATTTTTTCAAGCTCATTTGAGTTACAAGCAATTTCCCAGTGCGTATAACGTTTTACATTGACCTGCATGCCATGATGACGCAAAGCATTTTCGATAGATAAAGCTTGATTATCAGTAATCATTAATTCTACTAATAATTCATGATTCGATGTCGTATAAGAGCCAGCCGTCTGCGGCCGCGGCTGATAATGCATAGGTGCAACACGCTGGCCGTGACCTTGTTCGATATATTCACGCATGGAATCAAAAATCGCGTCGCCCTGCGTCGTACGCTCGGGATGAGGCATCATGGCCATGACATTGCCCGCTTTATTAGACACCGCTGCAATGTTTTGCATAGACCCATTGGGATTTACTGGAAATTCATCAATAATTTGTCCCTTGGCATCACAATATTGAAAAACACATTGACCATTATGCTGCATTTCACTTAATAAAGCAGGCGGAATAATAAACCGTCCTTCACCGTGTGCCACGGGAACATGCAAAATATTTTTTGGTGATAATTTACGCGTAAATGCATTTAATTGATAATGGTCTGATAAACGCATATTGATCCATGCATTATAATACCCCGTACCCAGTACATTGCCTTCTTGAATACGCTTATTATCAGTAAGTGCCATACCAATCATTTGGTTTTCTAAGCCTGGCACTAATCCTGTTTCAACAAGAATTTGTGCGCCGTTACAAATACCCAATATCGGCTTGCCTAATTCACTTTGTTGTTTAATGACTTGCATCATAGGATCAAGGGCTGCAATCACGCCAGCTCGTCCGCGGTCTTCATATGAAAACCCGCCTACGATAATAAAACCGGCATAATCGGCTAATTTTTCGGAAGGTTCATTCCATAAAAATTCTTCCGGTGTCATGCCGGCGCGCGCTACTGCAAGTTTGGTTTCACGTTCACAATTGGAACCTGGAAATTGAATAATGGCTATACGCATAACGATACCTTTTTCTCGCCTTTAACTACTTTGCCAATTTCAAATAATTTAAATTCAGGATAATCATTTAATGCCGTTCGTGTTTTTTCAATCATGTTCGCATCCATGATCATTACCAATCCCACGCCCATATTAAAGGTACGATAACTTTCTTCTTCTTTTAACTGACCGATATCAGTCAGCAATGAAAAAAGCGCTTGTTCCGGCCAGGAATTTTTATGAATTTCAACAGCACAACCTTCTGGCAGCACACGTGGGATATTTTCTAAAAGACCGCCGCCGGTGATATGTGCCATCCCTTTAATCGCGACACCTTGCTTTAATAAATGCAATACAGGGCGTGTGTAATTGATGTGGGGTTCTAGTAATGCTTCACCTATCGTACGTTGCAATTCAGGTATGTATTTATCAATAGGATATTTTGCGATATCAAAACAAAGTTTACGTGCAAGTGAATAACCATTGGTGTGCAAACCGCTTGATGCAAAAGCTAATACGACATCGCCAGGCATAATGTTTTTACCCAAAATCGCTTTATCTTTTTCAACAACACCAGTAATCACACCTACTAAATCAATTTCATTTGGCAAATAAGTGCCGGGCATTTCAGCTGTTTCACCCCCGACTAAGGAAATATCATTTTCCTTACAAGCTTTTACCATGCCTGAAACTAATTGCGCCACTACATCAGGATTTAATTTATCATTGGCAATATAATCCAATAACGTTAAAGGTTTTGCGCCTAGCACAATAATATCATTAGTCGTTGAACTGACAAGATCAATGCCTAAGGTATCGTATTTATTCATCATGTGCGCAATAATGGTTTTAGTACCGACACCATCGATGCTTTGCACCATGACTGGATGCTTATAATCTTGCATTAGCATTTTTAAATCATAGAGCGCGCCAAAACTGCCAATGTCAGTTAACACTGCTTTAGAAAAAGTACTCTCGACGGATTTTTTAATACGTTTTACCGCTTCATTGCCTGCATCAATGTCTACGCCTGCTGATTTATAATTAATCGTCATAACAGCTTTTCCCTTAAACCATTTTCCCATGCGTTTTTAGCTTTGTTAATGGATAATTCAATGACATCATTCATCATGATTTTACTTTGTTTGGTCGTTTTGCCGATAACATATAAAGGCACGTTATCATGCGAAAATATTTTTTTCACCTCTTGTAAATGGGTTGATACAATTTCTAAAATAAAACCGCCTGTTTCACTAAATAATTTTTTATAAAGTGCGAATTCGCCAGGAACAGTCACCTGAACCCCATAGCCATTTTTAAATGTCATTTCAGCGAGTGCCACAGCAATTCCTCCGTCTGAAATATCATGTGATGACAATACTAAACCTTGTTGTATGGCTTGTGCTACCGCACGAATTTCATGAGCAACCGTATTGAGATCAGGCATTGGCACATTTGCGCCTAACATGCCTTGTATATCATAAAACACACTGCCGCCGCATTCATCACGACGTGCACCCACTAATACTAATTCTGAACCGGCTTGTTGAATATGTTTGGTCACCGCTTTTTTCACATCTGGCATGTTGCCAAGACAGCTAATCATAGGACTTGGTGGAATCGCGCCTGTTTTTGATTCATTATAAAGTGAAACATTACCAGAAATAATAGGAAGTGATGCATCAGGATATTCCTTTAATCCTATCGCTTTACATGCATCAATGATACCACGCACTGATTCGGTAAAATCCCACATTTGTTCGGGTTTTTCAGGATTACCAAAGCATAAACAATCGGTCAATGCTTGCGGCAACGCACCGACCGCCGCCACATTTCGTGCTGATTCAACGACTGCATTGACTGCACCCCAATAAGGATCAATTTTGTTATAACGCGGGCATTGATCGAGTGATAAGGCAATGCCAACTGCTTGGATTTCTTCTGGAAATTTATCTTCATTAAAAGGCTGCATCACCCCCGCATCAGCTTCCCCTGCTTCAATCACTGTGCGGCCTTGGACTTGTTTATCATATTTTTCAAAAATCGGCGTGCGTGAAGCAATGTTTTCATGGGCTAAGCATTGCAATAATACATTATTAAAATCGGTTATTTCTATATTCTCGGGTTCAACAAAAGTTTTTTCGAAAGCTGCATAAGGTCTATCATAAAGAATACCTTTGGTAATATCAGAAGCTTTGGCATCAACAATAATTTCGTCGCGATATTTAACCACGTATTGATGGTCAGTGCGTATTTTACCAACGACGGCAGCGCAAGCACCGTAAGAAATCTCTGGCAAAGCAAATGTTTTATTATAATGATTTAAGACAAGATCAACTAACTCAGGCGGCACCGCCCACATAAACCGTTCTTGCGTTTCAGAACATAGAATCACAGAGGGATGTAAGTGCGGCATGCTGACAGGAATTTTTTCGATATCGATTTCAGCTCCATAACCACCCGCTTCTGCCATTTCAACACTTGCACATGCAACGCCGCCTGCACCCAAATCTTTAAAACCAACTTTATTAATAAGATTTTTTTCTTTCAGTATTTTAAATAAAGCATAATTTGCTTTAAGTAAATGCCGTTTTAAAAAAGCATTGGGTTCTTGTACTGCGCCTTTATTTTTTTCTTGTTGTTCTTCAATTAATTCGGTTGATGCAAAACTAGCGCCGCCAAATCCGCTGTTATCCGTGGGTTTCCCTACTAATATATAAACGTAATGATCAGCTTTAGGAGGGGCATAGGAATGGATTACATCATCTTCATGTACAATGCCTAAGGTAACCACGGTCACTAAACAATTATCATTGTACCCTGGATCAAAATACACATCTCCCGCCAGGGTTGGCACGCCGATGGGATTGCCATAACCTGCAATACCTGAGACAACGCCTTCTTGTATCCATTGGGTCTTTTGCCGTTTAATATCACCAAAACGCAAACCATCAGCTATCGCAATGACTTCCGCACCCATGCAGCACACATCCCGTACATTACCGCCTACCCCGGTGGCAGCCCCTTCATAAGGCACAATTTGGGAAGGATGGTTATGCGACTCATGGCTAATCACGACACCATACCGTTTACCTAAGTTGTCTTTAGCAACCGATACAATGCCGGCATCTTCTTTTGCACCTAAAATAACATTAGGGCCATCAGTGACCATTTTTTTTAAAGGTTTGCGGGTCCTTTATTAAGCGAAATGGTCTCGGCCTGGAATAGCCCAAAGCCGTAATGCT
>CAYVRW010000050.1:0-17221 GCA_964453575.1 uncultured Coxiellaceae bacterium
CCCCGGGTCGCGCCCCCGCCCCTTTTAAACAACAACCCCCGCCCCGGCCCCCCCACCGGGGCGGGGGCACGAAAAAGCAGTGAATTGCGCAACAATGCCTATGTAATAAGTTGATATCCTGATACACCAATCACTACAATCGAAGTTAATATAGCCAATATCAAAGCAGGCTTCCCGCCAAAAACTTTATATTCCATGGGAATTTTTTTGATATAGCGGCAATGCCAAGACATGATGGCTGGCAATAAAGCCTGCAATAAAACACATAACAAACCCGCAATACTCAGAAATAAAATAAAGGCCTTAGGATAAAAAATAACAATAAGCAAAGGCGGTAAAAATGTTGCTAATGTCACAAACCATTTGTCCTTGCCTTCATTAGCCAGATTGAAACCATCAGCAAGGTAATCCGACAATCCTAAGGAAACACAAGCAAAGGCGGTTAAAATACAAATAGAAGTGAATGTTCTTGCCAAAATAGCAATTTTATCGGTAGGTATATAATAAGTAATCGAATCAAGTAGCCCTGTCACAGGTTGATTGGCATTTATAAGACGCTCTAAGCCTAATTCACCGCTTAAAGGCACCAGGCCAAAAATGACGCCAATCCAGGCGATATAAAATACTAAAGGTATGAATGACCCTAATAAAATAGCAAAACGTAATTTTTTAATATCATCTCCAAAATAGTTACGTAAACTTGGCACAATGATAGAAAAGCCAAATGAAGTAATAGCAACCGTTAACGCTGGAAGTAATAAGGTGACGCTGCCTTTTTCATAATTCACCGGATCAATATGCATAGCAATTAATATCATGAGTAATAAAACAGACCCAAGTTTTATAAACATTAATAGACGATTAAATAGGTCTACATGTTTTATCCCGGCCATGACTACCGCGCCAAATAAAAAAACAAAAAACACTCCACATAACCAAATAGGTACATTAAAACTGATGACACTTAATAAACCGTGTAATACATCCTGACCACCGGCAATATAGGCAGAGACTAAGGCATATAAAAAGAACAAATAAATAGTCCAGCATAAAAGAGCGCCCGGGACACCTAGTGTTGCTTTAGCCATGGTGATAACGTTGCTATTTTTAGGAAAGCATAAATTTACTTCTAAGGTCAGTAAGGCAGTAAAAGTCATTAATGTCCAGCAAAGTACAAAAAGTATGGTGGAATTAACGATGCCGCCTTGCGCTGTGGCAATAGGTAAGCCTAACATACCGCCGCCTATGCAAGTCCCTGCGATGAGCAATACACCGCCTAGCATCTTAGATTTCATGAGTTATTTCCTTAAAATTATTTTTTAATCCTTGCCAGCAAGCTAAATAATCCTTCTGACGATGATCTAATGCATAAGATGTTAATCGCCATATTAAACGTGATTCAAACATAAATGCCAAGGTATCTTTATAATATTCGGGCTGCAGCGCGGCATTTGATGCTTTATTAAATGCTTCCGCATCAGGCCCATGTGCGGACATGCAATTATGTAAACTGCCGCCACCAGGGATAAATCCTGATTCTTTTGCATCATAAATGCCATAAATTAGTCCCATGTATTCATTCATGATATTTCTATGATAATAAGGCGGCCTAAAAGTATTCGTTGCGACCATCCATCGGGGTGGAAATATCACAAAATCCACATTCGCCACACCAGGGATGTTGGAAGGCGATGTCAGTACGGTAAAAATAGACGGATCAGGGTGGTCATAACTTACCGTATTAATCGTATTAAATTGGTTTAAGTCATATTTATAAGGAACGTAATTACCATGCCATGCAACGACATCTAAAGGCGAATGTTTGATTGCGGCTTGCCATAAAGATCCTTGAAATTTAGTAAGCAGCTGAAAATCACCATCTTGATTTTCATAATGTGCGGCAGGAATTTTAAAGTCTCTAGCATGGGCCAATCCATTAGCACCAATGATGCCTAATTCAGGCAATTGAAAAGGCAACCCATAATTTTCACAGATATAACCACGCGCTTTATTTTCAGGAAGTGATACTTGAAACTTAATACCTCTAGGAATGACTGCAATTTCACTGGGTTTTAAGTCGATAATGCCAAATTCCGTGTTGATGATAAGCTTTCCTTCTTGCGGGACTATTAAAAAATCCCCATCGGCATTATAAAAAAAGCAATTCTCCATGGATTTTGTGGCAGCATAAAGATGAATAGCAGCGCCATTTTGTATTTCCAAACCACCATTTTCTGCAAGTGTGACAAGACTATCGATGAAATGAGTGGGAGCATTAGGGTAGGGTAGAGGGTCCCAGCGCATTTGGGTAGGCGGCGTTGCATGATGATGCTCTGGCCTGGTCAATAACGCATGTGAATAAGGCTGAAATTCATCATGTAAAACAGAAGGACGAATGCGATATAACCAGCTATGTAAATTCATAGTGCGCGGCATGGTAAATGCACTGCCGCTGAGCTGCTCGGCATATAATCCAAAAGGCACTTTTTGCGGCGAGTTTTGACCTTGTACTAAAGCATTTTTTATGGCTTCAGATTGAAAATGATTGCCAAAACCATTCATATACATATTAATTCCTCATGATTTGATGTAATGTTTCCAAGAAACGTTCGTTCTCAGGCTGCGTTCCTACCGTTACACGTAAATGCGTTGGCATACCATAGGCTGATAAAGGTCTTACAATGACGCCGAGAGCTAAAAGTTTTTGATAAATATCTGATGCATGAGCTTGTACATCGATAGTAATAAAATTACAGACTGAGGGAATGAAAGAAATTTTTAATCGATTTAATCCATCTTCAAGCTGGCGTAAACCACTATCATTCATTTGCACAGTACGGGCTACATGATCCTGGTCGGAAAGAGCAGCTATGCCCGCTGCTGCCGCTATGGAATTTACATTAAAGGGTAATCGCGCACGATTTAACATATCAGTAATTTCTAATGAAGCCACCGCATAACCCAAGCGCAAGGCTGCCAGACCATAAACTTTTGAAAATGTTCGGGTAACAATGACGTTAGGATATTTTGATAATAATTCCAGAGTATTAGGATAATCTTGCTGGGTGATGTATTCACTATAAGCTTCATCAATGACCACTAATACTTTTTGTGATACCGACTCCAGTAAAAGTTTTAAATCAGCTTGTGATGTATAAGTGCCCGTTGGATTATTTGGATTAACAATGAAAATAATACGGGTTTTTTCAGTTACACTGGCTATCATGCTTTTGATATCATGACCATAATTCATGGCGGGAACTTCGATGATCTTCGCCCCATGGCGTTTAATCAGTAAGGGAATCGTTAAAAAAGCATATTGCGATATCACAGCTTCATCATTTTTGCTTAAATAGGCATTAATGATGATTTCTAAAATATTTTCCGAGCCATTACCTATCGTTAATTGATAAGCAGGCACATTTAAAAAATGGGCTAATGCTTTTTTGAGCTCATAACAACCGCCATCAGGATAAATATGTGATTTTAACAAAGCATTTTGTGCGGCAAGCATGGCGTTTGGGCTTGCACCAAGTGAGTTTTCATTACTGGCAAGTTTAATAATGGAGTGAATACCTAGTTCTCTTTCAACTTCTTCAATCGGTTTTCCAGGTTGATAAGGTGTTAAATTGCTAATGTAATCATTCGCAAGTGAGCGATAATCGATAACCATACATGTTTTCCTTGTTTTAGGGTCTGTCGTCAATTAGTTAATAGTGTTTAAAATGCGGTAGAATCGGCTAAAATGGACGAATATTTTCGTTAAATAGCACGCTATTCGCCTCAAATATTCGTCCATTTTATCTCGATTCCCCACTTTTTAAACTCTATTAACTAATTGACGACAGACCCTAATTATTCTTTAGGCCATGCTTTTTGAAATGCAGGGTGCTTTTGGCAATGTGCATCGATTCGAGTTAAAGTAGGATATGGGTTGGTATCACAAGCAAAACGTCTTGCGTTATACATTTGTGGTACTAACATAATATCTGCTAAACCAGGTGCATCCCCGAAACAATAATCATTATCATTTAGAGATAACTGTTTTTCAAGTGCTGAAAACGTTTTATGAATCCAATGGTGATACCAGGAATTTTTTTGATCTTCGGATAAATTTAAATTTTTGGTTAAATATTGTAATACACGCAAATTATTTAATGGATGTAAATCGGCAGCAATGGCTAACGAAAATGCTCTAACTTTGGCTTTATTGAAAGGGTCATGTGGTAATAATGCAGGTGTAGGATAAATCTCATTAAGATATTCAATAATGGCCAGTGATTGGGTAATGATTCTATTGCCATCTTTATAAGCTGGAACTAATTGTTGCGGATTTAACGTTGTATATTCAGGGCTATGTTGTTCACCGCCGTTATTCACTAGATGAATAGGAATATCTTTATACTCGATGCCTTTTAAATTTAAAGCAATACGAACTCTAAAACTTGCGGATGAACGATAGTAATTATAAAGTTCTATCATAAGCCACCACCTTTTGTTGAATGCGTCCGAAAATACTTTTTTGATTCTCATCAAACATTTCGATACTTACTTGATCACCCGCTTTCATGAATGGTGTAGTGGGTTTACCACTTGCAATGATTTCTAACATGCGTTTTTCAGCGAGACATGATGAACCTTTGCTTCTGTCAACATTGGATACCGTTCCCGATCCTATGATGGTGCCGCTGGCTAAATGTCTTGATTTTGCGGCATGGGCTATTAAAGTAGGAAAATCAAACGTCATATCTGCGCCCGCATTGGGGTTACCAAACAGTTGACCATTTAAATGAGTGACTAAGGGTAAATGAATTTTTTTACCATCCCAAGCATTATCTAGTTCATCAGGTGTAACAGCTACCGGTGAAAATGCACTTGAGGGTTTACTTTGGAAAAACCCAAAACCTTTGTTTAATTCAGCAGGTATAAGATTTCGCAGTGAAACATCATTGACTAACATAAATAAACAAATGGCGTTTGCGGCATGTTCAATGGATGTTTGCATAGGAACATCTTTGGTAATGACTGCAATTTCAGCTTCAAAATCTAATCCCCATGTTTCATTAACCAGTGGGATATCATCTAAAGGTCCTAAAAAAGTATCAGATCCGCCTTGATACATCAGAGGGTCTGTCCAAAAATCCGCAGGTAATTCCGCGCCTCTTGCTTTACGAACCAGCTCAACATGATTGACGTAAGCACTTCCATCAGCCCATTGAAAGGCTCTGGGTAGGGGGGAGCATATATTAAGTTTAGAAAATACTTTAGTTTCTGAAAGCAAGTTATTGTTTAATTTTGCATATATTTCTTCGAGTTTGGGTTTGCATTCATCCCAATTATCGAGGGCTTGTTGCATGGTTTGTGCAATGGATGGAACTTCAATAGCATGCTGTAAATCTTTGCTTACTACAATTAATTGTCCATCTCGTGTATGGTTTTTAATACTGGCTAATTTCATGATTTATCTCTCTCAACATTTGGTGGGCACGTCGCAGGGCTCCTTTGCCCACCCTACATTTTACAGATTTTATACGTTGTTGTATGTTGTAGGGTGGGCAAAGGAGCTCTGCGACGTGCCCACCATGTATATTATTCAGTACTAAGCACGCCTCGTTGAATCTGATCAAGCTCTATTGATTCAAACAAAGCCTTAAAATTACCTTCGCCAAACCCTTGATCACCTTTACGTTGAATAATTTCAAAAAACACCGGCCCTAACATATTTTTTGTAAAAATTTGTAAAAGTAATTCATTTTTAGCGTGCGTATTGCCATCAATTAAAATTTTATTCGCTTTAAGTCGTTGCACATCTTCCCCATGATTAGGCAGGCGTTTTTCTATCAAATTATAATAAGTATCGGGGGTATCTAAAAATTGTAATTGATTTTGTTTTAATGTTTCAACAGAGTTATAGATGTCATCTGTGCCCAAAGCGATGTGTTGAATACCTTCGCCATTAAAATCTTTCAAAAACTCCTCAATTTGGGATTTATCATCAGATGATTCATTAAGTGGAATTCGGATTTTACCGCACGGACTTGTCATGGCGCGGCTTTTTAAACCGGTTAGCTTGCCTTCGATATCAAAATAGCGAATTTCTTTAAAATTAAAAATGCTTTCATAAAATTGTGCTAATTTGTCCATATTGCCGCGATATAAATTATGAGTGACATGGTCAATATAAGTAAGACCGCAATCGGTATGCGAGGCATGATCAAGTTTAGCAAAATTATTTAAATAACTCGATTTGTCATCAATAAAATAAATTAAAGTGCCGCCAACACCATAAATAGCCGGAGTATTATATATGGTTGTTGGACAAGGCTTTGCCCCCATTGCAAGTGCGTGTTCATAAGCTTTTTCTGCATCATGCATTCTCCATCCCATGGCACATGTGGATGGCCCATGTAATTCTGCACATTGACTTGCCATGCTGTTTTTTTCAAGATTTATTAAAAAACGAATATCATTTTGTTGATAAAGCGTAATATCTGATGAATGATGTTTTGCAACCGGTGAAAATCCCATTTGCCGAAATTGTTCATCAAGTGTTTTGAAGTCGTGGGTGGTGAATTCAAGAAATTCGAATCCATTGGTACCAGCAGGATTATTATTTTTCATTTGTTATACCTCTTTAGTTGGATTATCACTGGATCCCGCGGACAAGCCTCGGGACGACGGATGATTTTTCTTCTTCCGATTCCTTAATAAAAAATAATGCTATCATAAATGCCAGAATATATGTTACAAAAATAATATAAGCTCCATTTTTGTAATGACTTGCAGCATACGTAGTGGCTCCTTGGTTTCCTAATTCAATCACTTTGCCAATAATGGGTTGAAATATTGCACCCGATATCACAACAGCCATATTGTTAAATGCAATGGCGGTTCCTCTCACAGAATGTTTATTGTTATCTTTGATAAGTACAAAACACAATCCTTGGCCAGTACACGCAACGCCTGCAAAAAATAAAAGTACTCCCACGGCCGTTTGTGAAAAATGAAAATTAAGTAATAAACCAAATGCAGTAATGCCTATTGAAGATGTGACAATTAAGGGCAAGACACGATTATTGAGTGCCGTTGCAATAATTCCTAGAATAGGGCTTCCTAGAGCAAGACCAAGCCACATCAATGAGCATAAGAATGCTGATGAATCTTGATCAAAATGATTTATCGAGCTAAGATAAGGTACACCCCACAAAGAAGCAAAACTTGCCATAGGTGCCCAAAGCAAACATGAAAAGCCAGCCAAGTACCAAGTTTGTGGTTGTATTATAATTTCTTTTAAACTTATAAAAATATTATTTGATGGATGATGAATACGATTTTTTTCATACTTTAATAAAGTCCATACTATAATAGCTAGCACTATTCCTGTGATTGAAATCATTAACAATGTTTCACGCCAACCCATTAAATTAACTAAAGTACATATGGGCATTTGACCTAATATAGCGCCCATAGCACCTAACAGTTGAGTGATTCCAGTCATGATTGCAAAATATTTTGCTTTAAATAAATCTGCTGAAACAACTAACACAGCAACAAAAGCAAATGCAGAGCCTGAGCCCATCAATAAGCGCGCAATAGAACCCACGATAATATTATTTGCTAAAGAAAATAATAAAGTGCCCATGGAGCAGACGAGAATAGAAAGCGTTATAATGATGCGTGGATTATATCTGTCAAAAAGTAATCCGGAGGGTATTTGCATACCCGCATAAGTATAAAAATAAATGCCTGACATGAGGCCCAGTCCAAATGCACCGATATTTAAATCACGCATAAGTTGAGTGGACATCACGCTTGGTGAAACTTGTATGGCCATTTCAAAGATTAAAAAAAATGATACGATGCAATATATGAGTAATATTTTCCATTTTGAGATGGGAATATTTACGGTTGGGTTCATTTGTACTTCCATATTTCCTCGTGAATGATATCATAGCTCACTTACTTCTGCCGTTAATCTAGCGTGAGTCTATGAATTTAACAAGTTAATAGTTATAGCGGCTTAAAAATAGCTTAAGTTACGTAAATTTAAGCCTTTTATGCTCATTTATTTGATATAAAAATCATCAAAATTTCAATTAGTTACCAAAAGTCAAGCATTATAATTACCAATTAGCATTGTCTCAAAGGGAGTTTTTATGTATCATGGCCGGATGCAATTAGTCGTGAACTTTTCAAAATTTGTAGTATTATCTGTATTGAGTTTCTGTTTATTAACTACTTGGTATGGTAAGAATACTTTAGATATCATTCCATTTGATACTTTCTCTACTGATGAAGAAGTGATTAGCAGAGATCATGGATCAACGGACTCTATCTGGAGTACATTACGCAGCGGATTCAAGTTAGATCACAGAACAAATACAGCGCAAGTCCAAGCTGAAATTCGTAAGCTTCAAGCAGATCAACAGAAGTTTTCCGATATTTTAAGAGCTGCGGGTCCGTACATCTATTTCATTCATAAACAAACACAACTTCGTGGTTTGCCTGCTGAAATGGCGCTGATTCCTGTTATTGAAAGTGAATTTAATCCTAATGATTATTCTCATGCGGGTGCGACCGGTCTTTGGCAATTGATGCGCGGTACTGCACGAGAACTCGGCATTAAAGTTATTTCTGGATACGATGGTCGTCGTAATGTAATAGCGTCGACTCACGCGGCATTGGCTTATTTGAATGACTTAGGCAACTATTTTAAAGGCAATTGGTACCTTGCATTAGCAGCTTATAATGCTGGTCAAGGGCGTATTGATCAAGCGATTAGACGTGCTGGCAGCCATAGTTTTTGGAATTTACCTGTACCTCGGGAAACAAAATATTATGTTCCTAAGCTGCTTGCGGTTGCTGCCATGGTTGAAAATCCAAAAAAATATGGAGTTACCTTACCACCTGTTACTAACCAACCTTATTTCGCAGAATTGCAACTTAAAAAAGCAGTTAATCTTGCGAAAATGTCTAAATCGTTGGGTGTGGACATAGATACATTGCGCACTTTAAATCCAGATTATAAAACAGGTACAGTTGTTTCAAAAAATGGCGTTTATTCATTTCTTGTTCCTGTGGATAAATTAGCTGCTGCCAAATCTCAATTAGCTGGAAGTATTGTATCCAGTTAACGTTTTGTTGTCTAAATCGGCATCATAGAAGAGAGAGCCCCCTTGAAAAGGGGGTCGACGCCCTGCGTCGGGGGGATTTATTCCACGATCCTATAATACAAGACATAAAATAAACTTTGCTACCGCTGTAAAAATCCCCCCGCCGTGCGAAAAGAAGAAGATGCACGGCGACCCCCTTTAAAAAAGGGGGTGCTAGATAAGTAATTCACCTAATATTTTTTCTCTTTCAATTCATTATATGATTATTTAATGATACCTATCATTGCCCAAGCCATCGCTGCCTATTTAATAGGCACTCTTGTTTTTGACTTAATCCATTATATGTTTCACCGCTTTCTTGAATCTAACCATAAAATATTGAAAGCCATCGGACATCTGCATTTATCACATCATCGTTTTTATACCTCTGATTTAACTATTCAACCCGAATGGACTAAAAAAAATTTGCTCAATCACGTTCTTGTTGAATATACCGTTCATATGCTAAGTATTTTTTCTTGCATATTATTTTTTAATCCCATAGCAATCTTTGCAGCGGCATTATTCGAAACATGTATTTTTATAGGCGTATGTTATTGTCAGGGCAGGGATGCACATCATAAAATATATGATATATTGCCTGCTTATCGCGGCAGTTTATTTGTCAGCGCGGAGTATCATGCCATGCATCATTTACACCCTACAAAATTTTTTAGCTCGAGCATTAAATTACTCGATTATTTGCTAGGCAGCGCATGTCATCTTAAAGGTAAACACATTGTGATGACCGGTTCAAACGGTGCATTAGGTCGTCATATGAAAAAATTATTAGAAAAAGAAGGTGCAACCATTAGCTGTTTTAAGTTTGGGGTTGATTATGATTATGATCATTATGAAAATTTAACAGAAAAGCTTGCAAGCGCTGACATATTATTTTTATGCCATGGATCAAAATTTGAAAATGCACAACAAGCTAATTGTGATTCATTTGTCAGTATCATTGAACTATTTAAAAAAGTACGTAAACCTAGCAAAGAGCCGCATGAAATTTGGGGTGTGGGCTCAGAAATAGAATGCCATCCTTGTTTTGGCATCAAAAAAATAAAAGTCTATGCCGCATCAAAAAGAAATTATGCAAAATTTGCAAGACATTATTACCGCGATAAAAATATACAATATCGCCATCTTGTACACTCAGCCTTTATCTCACCCATGGGCCCGGGATTAATGACTGCAAGCTTTGCTGCAAAAATGACTTTATTTTTTATCAAGCGTGGTTTTAAATATGTCCCTGTGACTTACACCGGATTTGCCTGGCTTAATTATTTTAGATTTTTATTTAATAAATAATAGAAAAGATGTAACATATCCAACACCAAATAATTATTAAAACGAGGATAATATGAAAAAGAAAATATCTCTGCTTGCTATATTCCTTTCATCATGCTTACTTTTCACAGGTTGCGCAAAAAACATACAACCTGGAATTTATGATGCCAGTGAAGTGGGTAAAATGAAAAAAGTAGTTCCTGGCGTCATTATATCTAAAAGACCCATCAAGATAGTTAAAAAATCAAGCAATCCAGAGGTTAATGAAGATCAAGCTATACCTCAAGGCAGCAACGTAAAACGTTCACATGGTTATGAATTAATTGTTAAATTAAATGATGGTGATATCGTTTCTATTGCGCAAGATGAAGATTTAAAGCTTAAAGTCAAACAACATGTGTTAGTTATTTATGGTGATAATACTCGTATTGTTGCTGATGAAGGTAGTGACGATTAATCACGAGACATCTATTTGATCAAACTATTATATAGTGTATAATAATAACTCTATATAAATAAGAGATCAGATAGATGCAAAGTTCAACCACCATACTTTTATCACATCCACCCATACATTACGTTTGGATAGGCCCGCCAAGTGAAAGCTCATCTGATGCAGTTATCAAGATTCTTGAGCATGATGTCAAAGGGCCTAAGCAAATGGCTGACCAAAACAAATCAAACCCCATTGTCTTTTTTTGCCTGAAAGAGTATTTATCTCATTATCGTGAAACATTTGCAGGGAAGCCTAATGTGCAAGTATCTTCTATTGAGGATTATATAGAAGAAGTTAGCAAGTCAGGCGATGCTTTTCAAAAGAAATTTGCAGCTATTGTTTTAAAAAATATAACTACATTATTAAAACGCGGATCGGTAAGGGATTTTGTCACTGTAAAAGAAATATTTTCGTTATTTTTGGTTGCCGTAAGTGGTGGTTATTTTATGGATACCAATGTCAGTCCATTGACCAGTGGTGAAGTCATATTGCCTTGGTATGATAGATTCCAAGCACCTGTGTTAGATAATTCTAATGTAGAATGCTGGATGTTCCATGCACCTAAATATGATAGTGTGATTAAAGCTATTTTAGAAACCTATCTAAGTCATTGGGGCGAAACAGAAGTGATTTATAATCCTAAAAATTATTTTGAATCGTATCATACTCGAATGGGTAACTTGATTATTGATTCTATCGAAAAGCATTTGCAACGACCGACCGCTTGGGAATTAGAAGACGATGGAAATAGTTGTCGTATAAATATAACAAAATTAAATTTACAAAAAACTTATTATAACACACATAAATATGCTGTTATGCATAACACAAAACCGAGAGGCATATTATGCTGGGCTATCATGAATGCTGATACGAAATTTTTAAGTGATATTATTGATAAAGGTCTTGATGTTAATGAATATAAAATTGCGGGTAAATCACCTCTTTTTTTCGCTTTAATATGGGGAAGAATAGATTCTGTAGATCTTTTGCTATCTAAAGGTGCTGTGCTTTCCGAAAAAGAGACAAGTGAAGTCATTTATGAGGTAATAAAAACTAATGAAGTTGATTTATTAAGATTTATTCTTACTAAGCTTAAAGTCGATGTGAATCAATTTATTTATCATAAATCATTATTGAAGCATGCAAGAGACCATAAAAGTCGCGATGTGGCAGTTTATTTAGAAATACAAGGTGCTAAAGCTGAACAAACATCAGGCTTATGTTGCAGATTCTATAGAAAGCATAAATCAAATGCCCCTGCCGTGGATGAAGAAAAAAAGCCTTTATCGTATGTTATTTCGTAGATTTGCGAAGCCATACTGGCTAAACTAAATACATTAGCTTCTATAATGAATTAAATAAAACCATGAGAAGCTATTCAATATTGTTATCTTAATCCTAAGCGTTTATACTCGGTGTGAGTTTAATATTTTAAGGGATTAATATATGAGACTTGTCAAAAATATTGGTTTTTTTCTTCTTGCGATTTATCTAATTATCATCGGTCTTTCAAGTATCACTCCAACTATTATGATGAATATTCCTGGTATTGTAATGGGGATACTTGCGCTTGTTGCAGGTATATTTATTCTCATCGGTAAATAGTTATCATAACCTGTTGGTTGACAACTAGAAGAGGAAGCAATGAGATATTATACAAAAGGGCATATTCAAATAGGTGATATACAAGCTTTTAAACAAATGATTGAAGATACTCATCATAAATTATTTATTCAACGTGAAGAATATAGACATGCTAAAAATTGTCATAATTTTTCACATCTTGATAAATATTACCGAGCTGATATTAAAATAGAAGCTACAGAGAGTTAAAATATCCAGGTTTTTGGATTGGGGATCGGTTCATTGCGCATCAGTGATTTTAAACCTTTAACAAGGCGAATAAACCACCAAATGATGCAAATGGGTATTAGGAAGAAACCGATTATTAGAAATATCAGTGCACCTGATATAGTAAAATAGAGTAACCCAATCCAAAACGATCTAATTAAATATCTATAATGTGATTTTAGTATGGATTTAGCATCGTTTTCAAATATGTAAGCAAAAATCACTCCTAATAGCGGTAAAGCGGGCACACAAATTATCATATTTAGAATATAGATAATATAGGCTGCCTTAGTGGTAACCGGGTCTTCAGCAATGGGTGTATCAGTATTTATTGTCATAATTAAAGCATACAATTTTCGCGGGATTTATGCAACTTTTGATCAATTATTGTACATACATTAATAATGATTGATTGGTATCAATCGCGATTGTTATACTTAAACTCGATTGAAAATAAGGACATGCGCGTGTTTAAAAAACGGAATTTATTGATACCATTATTTTTTGTTTCTCTTACCTCTCATGCTGCAATAATGGATATTTATCTATCGGGCGGCGCAGCATTTTCTTCTAATGAGAATAATAAAACAGTTCAAATCAACGAATTACAAACCAATGATTATGTCACACATACTCAAACAGTCACTGGGCCTTTTGGCGGATTTGGCATAGGCCATACCTTTGATAATCTTCCCTATGGGGCGGTAAGTGTGATGCTTGCTTTATCAACAGGGTATTACGTAGGTTTTCAAGAAATTAACGGGACTGAATTTCCTGTTATCAATGATGCTGTTTTTGATACATTAAATTATAAATTTAAAGCAGAAAGCTTTGTGACTATGGCTGAATCACGCATTTTCTTTAATCAATCTAAAGTACGCCCATTTTTATTGTTAGGTGTTGGGGCAAGTTGGAACCATATGTTTGATTATTCAGAAACTCCGACGAATCCTGCTTCCAGTGCGGCGGCTATACCTGAAGTATTTGAAAGTAATATAACAAGTTCATTTGCTTATGAGGCTGGATTAGGTGTGCAGCTCTTTTTAATAAAAGATAATGCGACCGGCATGGCCTGGTATGGGGCGGTAGAATATCGTTATATGAATATGGGGAAAGGGGAGTTTACTCCGTTTCCAGCGTTGACTGCCAATGACACCTTACAAGTGGGTCATTTAGCGATGCAAGCTGGTTTGTTAACATTGCAAGTTTCGATTGGTTAACTGCCCCAGGATTTAGTATTATTTCGTCCTGTTTTTTTAGCTAAATAAAGCGCGATATTAGCTTGTTGCAATAATTGTTCCATCGTAAACGTAGGATCAAGTGCTGTGACACCACAAGAAACAGTGACATATAAAGGTTCTGCTAAACCAATATTAATAGGTGTCTTACTGATTTTTATGCGTAATCGATTAATTAATTCCGCAGCTTGTTCGTTACTTACATTTTGAAAAGACACTAAAAAGGTTTCATCGTTATAACAAAAAACTTTGTCATAAGCCCTAACTTGTTCTACCAAAAACTGAGCCATGGTTATTAAAACTTTATCCTTAACCACAACTCCATAGTCATCCCGTATTTTGTTTAATAAATCAATGCTGATTAAAGCAATATAGCAGGTTTGTAATTGCCGTTTCGCAAACATTTGTTGTTCCCGTAAAATAGGCATCATGGTAACCATAGTTGCAGTCATGGTTGTGGTAGGTTGAACTTCCTTAGACATCTCGAGTTTTTTTTGCAGCGTATAAATTTCAGTATTAAATTTATGTAAGGCAGTGATTAAATGGTCGTAATCTTTTTTAGATGCTTTAGGATGTTTATGAGCATGTTCAAACGTGATGGCTTGCTGATGAAGTTCTTCATGAAGTTTGTCTAATTCATTAATTCCGCTTTGTAATAAACATTCCTTCTGAGGGATGGGTAAGTGGCAGACGATGGCGCGGATGAAATGATTAAACCATACTTTATGGTGAATCAGGGTTTGATTCAATAAAGTTAAGGTTTCTTGTGTGGTTTTATCACTCATATTTTATTGTAGCATTCTGGCTGCAAACAAAATGTTGTTTTTTCGATCAAATTTAAGTGATATGTTAAAATTTAATCAACTTCTTCTTCGCCGATGCATGCCGCTCACGTAATTCAATATCAATATATTGATCAGTGATCGCACTTGAGCTATGTCCAGCATCGTCTCTGACATGTTCACGCGGTCTTATTTTTACATCTTCTGAAATACCGGTATGACGCAGCCAATGCACCGTTGCAGCAAGCAGGGTATCGGCATCTTCATTAAAATTATCCGTTTTTAAGCGTTCAATGGCGAGATCAAAGCAATGTTGAACCATTTTACGAATATGCCTAGGACTTTCTATAGGCCCTTTACCATTGGCTTTGGCAATAAGCGGGATCGTTTCGCCAGGGGCGGGCAGTGAGCTTAATCCCAGCTTTAATCGATAACGTTTTAATGCCTCTAACATGGCATTACTGACACTAATATCACGTTCTTTGTTGCCTTTACCCAGTGTTTTGAACCACCAATTGCTATCCATATCTCTATAAAAATGGCCCATTTGCGGTAGCCAGCGTGTACTGGCAGTAAGTTCTGAAATACGTAAATACATGGCAAAAAAAGCGTTCATCATAAAAAGCGTACGTTCATGTAAGAAAGGATTTTCTTCCGCCATTTTTTCGGCAGTTTCAATAATGTATGCCCATTGCAATTCTGACAGACGACGTATGGTGCGTTTACCATGAATTTTACGTAAAAATTTACTTTTTTGACGAATTTGCGCGATGGGATTACCATGTACATATTCTTCTTGTTCCAAAAAATTATAAAAACTGCTTAAAATTGCAAAAATCGCTTGAATAGCATTTTGTGAAAGTACGTAAGATTTCACATTAGGTGTATTGCCATCACGATGTGCTTTTTTACTGACGGTTGCAACAAAAGGACGCCATGTTGGATTGGGTTCGCGTAAACCGTTTTTCTCTATGAATCGCGGCACATGTTTTATGCCTATCCAATGTTTTGGCGGAGACTGGCAGAATTCCAGAAATAATTCCATGTCAGCTCTGCGTAAATCTTTTAGAGATTTTTCATGTATAAACCAAGACCATTGAAGAAGACGCTCAATTTCACGGCGATATGATTTATAAGTCTCAGCACTACCACGATAGGCATGTAAAAATTCACAAGCATATTTATAGTCAGAAATAAAATCATTGATAGGAAGCTTAGGTTGTAGTGCTTTTATGTGATGATCAAACGATGATTCTAAGTATTCTATAGCATCAAAAAGCGGTATAGGGGCGTGTTCATGAGCCATATATTATCCTTTATAGTTAACTTATTGATTATACATATTGTAGCAAATAATGTTCAGATATGATTTATAATAATAGGTATGGGTACAAAGGAGAATAAAATATGCGTAGTAATAATAAATCCAAAGCCAGATCCAAGTCCAGAGGAAGTAACTCATTTAGTGAATACAAGTCCGCAGAATTAAATAAGGGGAAGAGGCAAAAAGATGAGCCTTATATAAACAAAGATGATGAAAAGGGGTTCCAGAATTTGCAACTAGCCGCCGGGGGTTGGGTGGGTGATGGTATTAAAAAAGATATCGAAGAAGCCAAAAAAAAACCTAAGATACCTGATGAACTAGAAAAAACTGGGTTATTACATGATAAATTAAGAAAGCGTTTAGCTGTAGAAAAGAATGAGACGGTTCATGGAGTTTCAATAGAAATAAAAGAACATATTGAAAAAAATACTCCAACAATGAAAGCTAAAAAGAAAATGTTTTGTTGTTTGCCAGGAAAAAAAGATAATGCTAAAAATAAATTAGTATACGATGAAGTATTAAAATCTCTTACACGTATCGATGTAGTTGCCCAAGAGAATCCAAATAATCCGCTTTCTTCTTTATTAAATCAATATCAAAATACAATAAAAAAGGAAGTGAAAACGGGTATTCCTGAAAAAAAATGTTTAAAACTTTTAGAATTAAGTTACCGGTTGATTTTTTTGACAGAAGAGACTGAGCATGCTAATAATAAAATTCCTGAAGGTTTTAATATTTTGCGTATAAAAGAACTTGCTCATGATGTGTTTTCTCCCGAAGAAACCAGAAAAAAAACCCAGCTAATGTGGTCTTCGCGAATGCAACAGTTAAATATTCCTAAAATAATTGATGATATACTTGAGGCTTCAGTTAACAAACCAACACTTTCACCATAAGTTTTTCCTTTACTTATGACATTTGCTCGTATATGGTATGCGCGCATATTTTATAACTAAAGAGAAATAAAATGTTAAACGAATTACAAGAATTAATAAAATTTTATGAAACACTGAACAAATCCAGAGCTTTAGTATTAACTAAATTAACTCCCCAAGCAAATGTTAATGTTGAATTAAAATCCGAAA